>NZ_CAXQGS010000048.1:0-94779 GCF_964223445.1 Cytobacillus sp. | reverse complement strand
CAATGATCAATGGATGTGGAGGACATTTCGCCAACTGTCATACTATCGTATTTTGAAAATACATTTTCATTCATTTCATGCAAAAATTCGTGCACACGAGGTCCGTCTGTATAGAATTTTCTGCCGTCGCCTGGAGGCACAGACCCGTCGTCATCGGGAAACTGCTGGTCTTTAGAAATCAGATTGATTACATCAAGTCTAAAGCCATCTACACCTTTTTCAAACCAGAATTCCATCATGTCATACACTTTTCGGCGAAGCTCTTCATTTTCCCAATTTAGATCCGCCTGTGAGACATCAAAAAGATGGAGATAGTATTGGCCGGTTGCTTCATCATATTGCCATGCATTCCCTCCGAATTTAGATTCCCAGTTTGTCGGTTCGCTTCCATCGTCCTTAGGATCTTTCCAGATATAAAAATCGCGGTATGGATTGTCTTTTGATTTTTTTGCTTCCTGGAACCAATGATGTTCAGTGGAGGTATGGTTTACTACTATATCCATAATGATTTTTATTTCCCGGCTATGAGCCTCTTCAAGAAGCTTTTCAAAGTCAGCTAAAGTTCCGTATTCTTCGTGAATGCTGAAATAGTCACTAATGTCATATCCGTTGTCGCGCTGCGGAGATTTATAGATTGGCGTCAGCCATACGACGTCCACACCTAATTCTTTTAAATAATCAAGCTTGGCAATAATTCCAGGAATGTCTCCAACCCCATTTCCTGTCGTATCGTTAAAGCTTTTCGGATAAATTTGATATACTGCTGAATTTTTCCACCATGGTTGTTTCATTAGAATCACACCTGTTTTAGTTTTTTATAAATTGAGGTTCTTTAGCTGTTAAAAAGAAGGACCTGAGCTTCATAGGGGCGCAGCTTAGTTGGTCTGCTAATTTGTATATCTTGATAATTCCCAATCAGCGCCTCAAATTTCTTTTCCTGGATGCATGCTGGGAGTTCTACTTCTGGGTTTCCTCCATAGAAGTTGCACAAGACCAGAAGTATCTGATTGCCCATTGTTCTTGTATAAGCGTACACTTCAGGATGATGATCAAGTATTAGATTATACCTGCCGTAAACAATAATTTCATGTTTCTTCCTAAGTTCAATAAGCTTTTTATAGTAATGAAAAACAGACTCAGGGTCTTTCATTGCCTTTTCCACATTAATGTCTTTATAGTTAGGGTTTACTTTTATCCATGGGGTTCCAGCTGTAAATCCCCCATGCTCTGATGAATCCCATTGCATCGGTGTCCGCGCGTTGTCACGCCCTTTTGCATAGATGCTTTCAAGGGCCTTTTCCTCTGTCCACCCATCGTTAAGAGATTCTTTATAAAAATTAAGTGTTTCTATATCTCTGTATTCTTCAATGCTTGAGAAACGGACATTCGTCATTCCAATTTCTTCTCCCTGATAAACATAAGGAGTTCCCTTCATCATATGAAGCAATGTTGCGAGCATCTTAGCCGACTTTTCCCGATACTCTCCGTCACTGCCGAATCTTGAAACAGAACGCGGCTGGTCATGATTATTAAAGTAAAGACTGTTCCAGCCATCTTCATCCAGCTCATTTTGCCATTTTGTCAGATTTGTTTTTAAGTCACACAGATCAAGCGGTTTAAGATCCCATTTGCCATTTGGCCCGTTATCCAGGCTAACATGTTCAAATTGGAAGACCATATTCAACTCATTGCGTGATTCTCCTGTATATTGCCTGGCCCATTCAGGAGTCACACCGGGCATTTCGCCAACAGTCATAACATTATAATTCGATAAGGCCTTTTCATTCATCTCCCGCAGGTATTCATGAATTCTTGGGCCGTTTCGATAATACTTGCTTCCAGATGCATATTTCTTCCCAGGCTTAGGTTCATCGTCAGGAAGTCCCTCCACTTTGGAGATGAAGTTGACGACATCCATTCTGAATCCATCAATTCCTTTTTCGAGCCACCAAGTCATCATGTCGTATATTTCATTTCTTAATTCCGGATTATCCCAATTTAAATCTGGCTGTTTCTTTGAAAACAGATGCAAATAATATTCTCCTGTATTATCATCAAGCTCCCAGGCGGATCCTCCGAAATTGCTTCCCCAGTTATTCGGCTCTTTTCCATTCCTTCCTTCGCGCCATATATAATAATCCCTGTATGGATTGTCTTTGGATCTCCTGGACTCTGCAAACCAGATATGTTCGTCTGAACTATGGTTTACCACCAGGTCCATAATGAGTTTAATCTCTCTCTTATGCATCTCTCCGAGAAGTACTTCCCAATCTTCCATTGTTCCAAACTCACTCATAATATCCAGATAATCACTGATATCATATCCATTATCATCATTTGGCGATTTATAAACCGGTGAAAGCCAAACCACATCAACCCCAAGCTCTTTCAAATAATCCAGCCTGGAGATGATTCCCTGCAAATCTCCAATTCCATCTTCATTGCTATCCATGAAGCTCCGAGGGTAAATTTGGTAAACTACACTTTCTTTCCACCATTGCTTCTTCATATGGTGACCTCCGATATTTACATTTTTGTGCAAGCCTTATAAAATGGCGATACCACGGAATTATAAAACCCCATGGCATCAACCTTTCTATTCTGCTTTTTTTAATTTCGAGAAAGCTAAAGTCAATACAAACGGTACAACAAGTGCAATACCCATTCCGATAAAGAAAGCACCCCAGTTTTCCGCAAAGATGGAGAAGAATGCCGGCAAGCCTCCTACACCTATTGACGGTGCCTTAACACCATTAATAGTGATGAAGATGCCTGCAATTGCTGACCCAATAATCGCTGCAAAGAACGGGTACTTAAAGCGAAGATTCACCCCAAACATAGCAGGTTCGGTGACTCCAAGCCATGCTGATACGGACGAAGTAAGCGCAAGCCCTTTCAGCTTTTCGTTCCCTTTGCTTAACAGCATCATGGCAAAAGCAGCGGAGCCCTGTGCAATATTAGACAGTGCAACCATCGGCCATAAAAACGTGCCGCCAATGCTGCCGATTAACTGCAGATCAACTGCAAGGAAAGTATGATGCATACCAGTGATAACGAGAGGGGCATATAATCCTCCGTAAATCAAGCCTCCAAGGGCTGGAACGGCATCAAAGATTCCGACAACTCCATTTGTAATCCAGCTGCCAATCGTGAATGTAATCGGTCCAATGGCAATAAAAGAAAGAAAACCAGTGATCAGTAAAGCGATCGGCGCAACAGTCAGAAGCTGAAAAGCATCAGGAATTCTTTTTCGCAGAAATACTTCTATCTTAGCCAATACGTATGAAGCAAATAATACAGGCAATACCTGCCCCTGGTAACCTACCTTTTCAATTTCAAGACCGAATAAATTCCACTTCGGAACTTCTTCAGCTGAACCATAGCCCCATGCATTTAAAAGTTCCGGGTGCACAAGCATCAAACCTAGCACAATACCAAGAAGAGGACTTCCTCCAAACCTGTTTACGGCACTCCAGCCAATCAAACCGGGAAGGAATACGAAAGCAGTATTGGCAATCAGGTTAATGATGCCCGCCAGATCGGCCCAGTTTGTATAAACTTCAACAAACGATTTACCATCGAAGAAAATATCCGGTGCGGTCATAATGTTATTGATTCCCATCAGCAAACCAGCTGTAACGATAGCCGGAAGGATTGGAATAAAAATATCTGCAAGTGTTTTAATTCCGCGCTGCAATGGATTTAAGTTTTCAGCAGCAGCACTTTTTGTTTCTTCTTTAGACGATTCGCCAATTCCTGTCGCATCTGTCATTTCTTTATACACTTTATCAACCAGGCCTTGTCCAATGACAACCTGGAATTGTCCATTTGTGGAAAATGAGCCTTTTACAATATCTATATTTTCGAGTTTTTCTTTATTGACTTTTCCTTCGTCTTTTAACGCAAAACGCAGTCGTGTAACACAATGAGTTGCCGCTGCAATATTATCCCTGCCCCCGATAGCTTCTACAATTTGCTCTGCTGACTCTTTATTTGTAGCCATTCTTCGCTCTCCTCCTGTTACCGTTTTCATATTAAAGAAAAAACAGTTATAAGGTTTTTGTTTATTGTTCTCGAACTTTACAAATATATCCAATTAACAGAACCTGACTTGTATATACATGAACTGTTTACGCTTTCATTCTATCTTGTATATACATGTTAGTCAACCAATTTTTCTTTTCTCTCTTTTATATACCCATTCAATCTCTCTGGATGTCAGAAAATAAAAAAACCGGCTTCGAGACTTAATTGTCTGCAAAGCCGGTTCTAAACCTATTGAATAATCTTATTTCCTTTTATCATCGTCATCATCTTTTGTGAGTTCACGGGTAGATTTCTTAAATTCTTTTAAGGTCTCCCCAAATGCTCTCCCTATTTCAGGAAGTTTTTTAGGACCAAAAATAATAAGAGCCAGAACCAGGATGAGAATTAAACCTGGAATACCGATGTTTGATAACATGCTGAACACTCCTTATATATCATATCGCATGGGCAGTAGCAATCATGTTCATTGTCCATTATAGTAGATTGACTTAAAAAATCATAGCATGGCAGCTTTTTTTATGAATTCACGTTTTTTCACTATTAAAGACTCTATCAAGATCTTCTAATACTTCACCAATTTTGCGGTTATGGATCACTTCATCAGCATAAATATCGAAGTCCGTAGGTTCCAAATTAATTATCACCAGTTTTGCCCCGTTTTGTTTGGCAATCAGCGGAAACTGATTTGCAGGTGTTACATTCAAGGATGATCCCAGAACAATAAAAAGTTCTGCCTTTTCTGTTTCATCCTCTGCGAAATCTAAAGCCTCCTCAGGAAGCATTTCCCCAAACAGAACTACTGAAGGACGGAGCACACCACCGCAATTACATTGGAATTGTCCATGCAAATACCCCTCGCTCGGGAACTCTTTTTTACACTTCTGGCAATGGAGTGTCTGCAAATTCCCATGGAGCTCTGATACTTTTTTACTTCCCGCCAGTCCATGAAATCCATCCACATTCTGGGTGATAATGCTCTTAATAATATCTCTCTTTTCCCAATCTGCTAGAATATAGTGCCCTTTATGGGGATTGCACTCCTTAAGCCCGATTACCCTGTGCCGATAAAATTCAATAAACTCGTTCACATTTTCATTTAATGCTTCTGTACTGGCTATTTTTCCAGGATCTTTCCCATTCCATAAACCATTATTGGCAGACCTGAAATCAGGAAGTCCGCTTTCCGTCGACATTCCTGCTCCAGTTAATATTACTGTATAATTTGATTCCTGAAGCCATTTCTCAAGCATAGATATCAGCCCCCAATAAGGTTTTGTCACAGGTTAAATTTGATTTCCATTTATTTCTCCCGGTGAAATGTTTATGTCATGTCAGGTATGCGGTAAATACTAGATTATAACTGTTTATGCGAATTATCAAATATAGGAGTGATAGCTATGCCTGAAATAGAAACGAAAGATTATAAGGACGGCTATAAAAAATTTTCTGCCAGGGCCAAACGTTATGCGGAAGACCCTGAAAAAACAAAAGTACTGCTAAGAAAGGCTACACTTAAAGCAGATAAAAATAAATCTTCATTAAGTGATATATGGGAAAAGTTTCAGCTTCTGATCGATTTGGTTAAAGCATGGTCTAAAGGCGATTACCGGCATATTTCAAGAAAATCGGTTATCTTTATTATTGCTTCCGTCCTATACTTTGTTTCCCCTATAGACCTTGTTCCTGACTTTTTAATAGGAATGGGAATTTTAGATGATGCAGCAGTACTTGGTTTTGCCGTTAGCCAAATTACAGGTGAACTTGAAAAATTCAAAATCTGGAAAGAAAGCAGGACGATAGAGATGAAATAATTATTTTCTGTCCATTTTGATATTATTTGCTATAATAATGATGGAAAGTATTTATGCTGTCAAAATTAAATAGCAGGAAATGTAGGGGAACCGGTATGCCGGTTGAGACTTCATCATTAAGATGCTGACCCTTTGAACCTGATCTGGCTCATACCAGCGTAGGGAACATATTCTTAAACATACTAAATGTTTTTATATGCGCCCTGGTTTATACCGGGGCGTTTTTATTTTTCAGGGCAGACTATCATTAACTTTCCTTATTACATAAAGGTTTTAGGAGGATTATTTATGAAAAAGTGGATTGCGGCTATCTGTTCACTTCTGTTTCTTTCAGGCTGTGCCGGCAATGGAGCGGATAATCAGACTGGAAGCAAAGATGCAGACAGCAAACAAGATTTGAAAAAAGTTACTGTTGTATTGGATTGGACACCCAATACCAATCATACCGGCTTATATGCCGCAAAGGACAAAGGATATTTTAAAGAAGAAGGGCTCGATGTCGAAATTATAATGCCAGGTGAAGCAGGTGCAGATCAATTGACTGCATCAGGCAAGGCTGATTTCGGTGTCAGCTATCAGGAAAGCATCACGGAAGCCCGTGTACAGGGAGTTCCCCTTGTATCGATAGCAGCTGTAATACAGCATAATACTTCCGGTTTTGCATCCCCTGCTGAAAAAAACATTAAATCGCCGAAAGACTTTGAAGGAAAAACTTATGGCGGCTGGGGAGCTCCTGTAGAAAAATCTGTAATAGATTCCCTAATGAAGAAGGAAAACGTCAATGTTGATAATGTCTCAATTGTTAACATGGGAGATGCTGACTTTTTCACAGCTGTTAAAAGAGATATAGACTTCGCATGGATTTATTACGGATGGACAGGTGTAGAAGCAGAACTTCGGGGGGAAAAGATTAATATGGTCTACCTTACCGACTACTCAGAAAAACTGGATTACTACACGCCCGTTCTCGCAACCAGCGAAAAAATGATTGCAGATGACCCGGATACTGTCAAAGCATTTGTAAAAGCAGCATCCAGAGGTTATGAATTTGCAATCGATCAGCCTGGCGAAGCAGCAGATATTTTGTTAAAAAATGCTCCGGACCTTGACAGCGAATTGGTAAAAGAGAGCCAGGAATGGCTATCCCCCCGCTATCAGGATGATGCTCCAAGATGGGGTGAACAAAAGCTTGCAGTCTGGGAAAACTATGCAGACTGGATGCATGATAATGGTCTATTAGATAAAGAATTAGATGCCGGCAAAGCATTTACAAATGACTTCCTGCCGGAATAAGGAGAGTTCAAATATGGCAAACGCACTTGTAAGCATTCAGATCATACCGAAAACAAAAGATGGGGAAAATGTTATACCTTACGTTGATGAAGCAATTAATGTTATTCAGCAATCTGGTGTTAAGCACGAGGTGCATCCCCTAGAAACCACGATGGAAGGCGATTTAGACCATTTATTAAAAATCATAGCCGATATGAACAGAAAAATGATTGAAAAAGGAAGCAGCAATGTAATTTCACAGGTTAAGGTTCTATATCAGCCGGACGGTATTGAAATGAGTGATTTAACGGAGAAATACCGTTCATGATAAATGTATTCAGAAAAGGATGGAGGCCGGCTGCGGTTCTCCTTCTTTTATTCATTCTTTGGGAATTGGCAGTAAATCTGGCAGAAGTTCCTGCATGGCTCCTGCCTCCGCCGACAGATATCGTTCATGAAGCGATTTCGGGGCTGGAGGGCTTCCGCCTTCATCTTCAATCGACAGTCATGCTTTCCCTATTGGGATTTCTCATTGGCGCCGTCATAGGATTACTCACAGCTGTTATTCTGCACTTATTGCCTTTTATAAGGGAGTCGGTTTACCCTCTCCTCATACTTTCACAGAATGTGCCTATAATTGTACTGGCTCCTTTGCTGGTTGTATGGTTTGGTTTCGGGATACTTCCAAAGCTGATTGTCATCACGCTGGTTTGTTTCTTCCCCATTACAGTTGCTGCATTGGACGGCTTTCGCCAAACCCCCGGAGAACTTAGGCATTATATGCTGATGGCAGGTGCCAGCAAAGGTCAGCTTTTTTGGAAGCTGGAGCTTCCCTATTCCCTTCCTTCTTTATTTTCAGGGCTAAAAATCTCCGCAACCTATAGTGTGATGGGTGCTGTAATATCCGAATGGCTCGGAGCTAAAGCAGGAATAGGTGTTTATATGACTTTAGCCTCTTCTTCATTTAGGACGGACCGTGTTTTTGTTGCCATTTTTACCATTATGCTGTTAAGCTTGCTGTTTTTTGGAGGAATATTACTGGCTGAACGTTTGCTGATTAAATGGAAGTCACGGGAGAGTGCCAGGAAATGATACAATTATCAGTTAATCATTTAACCAAAAGTTTTGATTCAAATCAGGTTTTAGACAATTTAAGTTTTCATATAAATGAAGGGGAATTTGTTTCGATTTTAGGCCCTTCAGGGAGCGGCAAGAGTACCCTTTTCAACCTCATTGGCGGGATGCTCCTGCCTGACGAAGGGTCCATAACGCTTGGGAATGTGAAGATCAACGGCAAACGCGGTTCAATAAGCTATATGCCCCAGACACCTTCCCTGATGCCATGGAGAACCATTCTTCAAAACGTTCTGCTTGGCCAGGAGCTAATGGGTAAATCCGATTCGGAAACGGCAAAAAAGATGCTTCAAAAAGCTGGTCTCGGTGACTATGAAAATGCATATCCTCATGAATTATCAGGGGGGATGAAGCAAAGGGCTGCCTTTATCCGGGCATTATTAAGCCCGCAGCCAATCATTTTGCTGGATGAACCTTTTTCTGCTTTAGATGAACTTACCCGCCATGATATGCAAAAATGGCTTCTTGATATTTGGAATGAGCATAAACCCACAATTCTGTTCGTAACTCACAATATTGAAGAAGCCATTTACCTTTCTGACCGAATTTTAGTACTTAGCAGCAAGCCTGCTAAAGTAATAAATGAATATAAAGTACCCTTTAACAGGCCAAGAATGGAGGAACTTTTTCTCAATGAGAATTTCCTTGCCTGCAAAAGAAGCATCCATCATGCGCTGAAAAATCATTAGGAGGCAACAGCATGGATAAGTATATTGATGCCCATATTCATCTTGATAAGTACAGCAATATTGATTTAGAGAAAATGTTTCATGAGCTGCCGTTTCAGCTTTCACTTGTAACAGTTTCAAGCGATTTAGCATCCTGCAAAAGAAATCTTGCTCTTGCAGAAATTTATCCCTTTGTTAAACCTGCCTTTGGTTTTCACCCTGAACAGGTTCTCCCCAGTGATCATGATATTTCAGAGCTTTTCAGCTGGATAAAGGTTCACAGAGAGCAGATGGCTGCTGTTGGCGAGGTTGGCCTCCCATACTATTTAAGGTCTGATGGAAGCAAGCATCATGGCGGATATATTGAACTTCTCGAAGAATTCATTAAGCTCGCTAAAAGGTGGGATAAGCCCATTGCCCTCCATGCAATTTATGATGATGCACCGATTGTGTGCAATTTATTGGAAAAGCATTCGATTAAAAAAGCTCATTTTCACTGGTTTAAAGGTAACACCGCAGCCGTAAGCAGGCTGATTGCCAATGGCTATTACATCTCCTTTACTCCAGATATCGTGTACGAAAAAGAAATACAGGACCTTGTACGGGCTTACCCGCTGGATAAATTGATGGCAGAAACAGATGGTCCATGGAAATTCGAAGGCCCTTTTAAAAACAAGCCTACCCATCCAGCAATGATGGCCCGTTCCATCAAATCCCTTGCTGAACTAAAAGAAATAGGTTTCAGCAAAGCTCTTAAGAAGCTATATGAAAATACAAAAAGCTTCTATAATATTGACTGATCAAACAGCCTTGCGGCCTTTTACCATAAGGCTGTTTTTTATTCATATTAGATAAAATATACTAGATAAATATAATCATTTCGCACCATTCCTAATTTTGGAAATGTAGGTTAATCTTATATAGGACAATACTTTTAGGAGGTATGTGATGAAAAGATATATTTTCTTGTTATTGACTATTTTACTAGTCTTTTCAGGCAATGTTTCTGCAGAGCCCAAAAGCCGTTCTGCTGATTTGACTGAGAAAGATTTCATGAAAGCCGTGTTGAAGGCTGATGAGTTTAAGGAATTTAAATCCTCCATTTTAAAAGATGCAGCCGCCAAGCCAAAAGCTCTTATTGATGAAAAAGGAAAACAATATGGCTGGACAGTTCAATATGAAATTGAATACAAAGAAAAAAATGTTTTCTTAGATAAAAAAGCCCTTGTAAATTTCTCGTCACTTCTATCATTTTCATATGAGTCCGACAGAAAAGGATTAAAAGTCCGGCTTGTTGATTACAGCAGGCTTATAGAGGACCAGGCTTTTTATGTAAAAGACCTTAAAACGGATGCAGAGACCAAAATAGATATCTCGAAAGACAGTACCTTTACTGATTATTTGCTCGAGGTTGAAAAGAAAAAAACACAGCTGATTGAAGGAACAGTGAAAAGCAATGCTGACTCCTCCGATAAAATCACAGCAGCAGCAGAGTTATGCTACTACTGTACAAAATACGAATGGCGTGGCGGATACCCTTGTTCATCCGCAAATACTGAGCCTGAAGTTTCAGTTTCTTCCCAGCTAAAAGAAAGTGGACTTAATCCAGATACGGTAATCATTGACTGTTATGTACCCCGCCATAAAGTATGTGTGAGCGGGGAATGGAGAACATATTGTCCTATTCAATAATAAAAGCGGAAGGCTTTTGCTAATCGGGTACAATCATAACCCGGTTTCGCCTGGAGCAGGACAGTAACAAAACCGGCTAAGCAGGTGCTTAGCCGGTTTTGTTATCCCTTCGAGCCTGATGTGATGTTTGAACCTTCTATAAAGTGCTTCTGGAAGAAGAAGAATAGCAGTACAACAGGCAGGAGAACTATGACTGACATGGCCATCAGGTAATGCCACTGTGTCTGTACTGTTCCCTTGAAGGTCTGAAGCCCGATTTGCAGTGTGTACAGACTTTCATCATTTATATATAATAATGGTCCAAGCAGGTCATTCCATGCCCCATTAAATGAAAAAATGGCTACTGTAATAAGCGCTGGCTTTGTCAGCGGCAGCATGATATGCCACCAGATCTGCAGATGATTCGCACCATCAAGTACTGCTGCCTCTATCAGTTCATTAGGAATGGTCATCATAAACTGACGCAAAAGGAAGATAAAAAAGGCACTCCCCAAAAAAGCTGGAACAATCAGCGGCAGGTACGTATTTACCCAGCCAAGCTTTGAAAATAAGATGTACTGGGGTACCATCGTAACAAACCCTGGAATCAGCATGGTTGATAACACGACTATAAACAAAGCATTTCTTCCTTTAAAACGGATTTTCGCAAATGCATAAGCAACGAGCGAGTTTACAAGAACACTTCCAGCCATTCCGCAAAAGGCAATAAAAAACGTATTCATTGCCCAGCGTGTAAACGGCGCTGTTTTCCAGGCTTCAACATAATTGGAAAAATGGAATTCTTTTGGCACAAAGGTAGGCGGATATTGGGCAATCTCAGCAGGAGATTTCAATGATGTCGAAATCATCCACCACAGCGGAGATAATACCAGTACACTTCCTGCTAATAAAACGATAAAAATAATCGTCTGCTTTAATTTTTCTTTGAATTTTTTTGTCTCATAAAACTTCGTTGCAGCGGCAGTCCTCATTTATTATCTCCCCCCTCATAATGAACCCATTTTTTGCCGAGTTTCATATTAATGATTGTCAGTACCATTACGACAATGAACAGCAGCCAGGCCATTGCAGATGCATAGCCCATGTCAAACACTTCAAACGCATTATTCCACATATGCAGATTATAGAATAGGAGTGAGTTTCCTGGTCCTCCGCTTCCGTTTTCTGTCATGACATATGCTTCTTGAAAGATCTGGAAGGCACCTATGGTACTGGTCAGCACATCGAAGAAAATGATTGGTGAAATCATTGGCAGGGTGATATAAAAGAATTTCTGCATAACACCTGCCCCATCCAGATCCGCTGCTTCATACAGGGAAGCTGAAACTCCCTGCAGACTTGCAAGGTAAAGCAGCATCCCTCCGCCGACACTCCACATTTTCATCAATAGCAAAGCTGGTTTCGTCCATTCGGGGTCAAACAGCCAGGCTGGCCCTTCAATCCCAAGCCATGCTAAGAACGTATTAACCAGCCCTGTTGAAGGACTTAGAAGCTGCATCCACAAAAAGTAAACCGCAACACCTGAAAGGATAGCTGGCAGATAATAAAGTGTGCGGAAAAATTTCATGCCTCTTACTTTCTGATTTAAAAGAACCGACAGAAAAATCGCCCCTGCAGTAGTCAGCGGGACAGAGAATAAAACGTAATAAAGTGTGTTCCATAAAGACGTTTTAAAAAGATCATCGATTGTAAACATGCGTTTAAAATTATCAAGGCCGATAAAATTCATTCTTGAAGTAATATTATAATCTGTAAAACTTGCAAATAAGGAAAATAAAAGAGGCCCAAGTGTCAGTCCCAGAAATCCGATTATCCACGGGCTGATAAATAGATAGCCAAAGATATTTTCTCTTGTTTGGCGGGACATCCGTCTGCGTGAAGTCTTTACTTTCTTGCCCGCAAGATCCGCTCCCCGGCGCACAAATGTTGTATCATATGATTTCAACCCATACACCTTCTTTTATTTATTTTTAAAGAGAGAAGGAGGAATCCTTCTCTCTTTGATCTATTTTCTCTTTAGTTTTTCAACATCTTTCTCTGCTTTTGCCAGCGCTTTTTCCGGCTTCGTTTTTCCCAGCAGCGCATTGTCTATATGCGGATTGATGCGGCTCTGGTAATCTGGATACTTTACAGGAACCGGAAACAATTGCGTTTGATCAAGGTTTGCCACTGAAGCTTCATATACGTACTTATCATCGCCCTTTAACTCATTAACCACTGCTTCTGCAGCTTCTTTGTTTGCGACATTATCATAGTTTTTCATAGCCCAGTATTTTTGTGCTTCCGGGCCAGTTAAATACTTGATAAATTTCATAGCTTCCTCAGGATGTTTGGCTCCTTTCGGTATTTCAGCTACGAAACCGCCGCCATCGCTCCAATTCCCAGAACCTTTTTCAAATGCAGGAATTGGGGCTACTCCAAAGTTCATATCCTCTCCGTAGTCACGAATCTGTGTGTAAAACGTGCCGACATCAACCCACATTGCCACTTTTCCTGCAATGAATGGATTTGATTGTTCACTTCCAAATTCAGCTTCAAAGGATTGAACTGTCTTCTCACCAAGACGCTCTTTCCATCCCAGCAGCCATTGAAGAGCTTCCTGCTTTTTAGGTGTATTGATATAAAGTTCTCCATCTTGAATGAATCCTTTTCCGCCGTCAGCGCTTGTCATCCAGCTGGCAGCACCAATGCTGCCCCATAGCGGATAAAAGCCAACTCTCTCATAGCGGTCTCCATCCTTTATATCAAGCTTTTCGGCGTACTCCTCCAGTTCCGCCCATGTCGCTGGCGGCTTTTCCGGATCAAGTCCAGCTTCTTTAAAAGCATCTTTATTGTAAAATAACAATCTTGTATCTGTATTGAATGGAACTGCATAAGGTTTATCCCCATACATTACCGTTTCCCATAAATGAGGATAAAATTGAGCTTTGAAGGATTCATCAATATACTTGCTCAGATCTTCGGATTGGGCGTTTTCAGCTCGCTGGGCGACTGAATTAATATCGTTTATAATAACATCAGCCGGGTTTCCCGCTGCAACGGATGCCAGGTTCTTTGTCCAAATATCTCCCCAGGGCAAATATGTATGCTTTACAAAAACCTCATCCTGTGAATTGTTAAAATCCTCTATGATTTTTTCTATGATAGGACGCCTCGTTTCCGAACCCCAGAAGCTCCAAAAATCAACAATTACTTTTCCATCCTTCGTTTTTTCTGCCTGAACACTTTCCTCACCCGAACATCCTGCCAAAATGCCAATTAGCAGGATGGCAGAAATGATAAAGATTATTCCCTTTTTCATGATGCTCCCCCTAAATAATATTTAATCTTCAGCTTTAAGCATGTGCCTAACCCCTGCGCAAAGGAAAAATACCGGCCAGCAATTAAATTACTTATCAACTAAGATAGTACTACCCTGTTATTTAGGGATAAAACATTATTTTGAAAAAATTCTCGGTATATGTAAATTTTCATGCCTTTTTACCTAATAAAAAAAACCCCTAAAAAGGAGTCTGAATTAAGGAGTTTTTTGAATGCTTTTCGCAATGGCTTCCAAATACTCAATAAATATGGCATCTTCTTCAGAAGGAACTGCATACATGATCTCACTGTCCATTGACTTGAAATATACCTCACCATGCTCATTCCAGACTTTCACCTTTACAGGGTCTTTGCCTTTAATAATAAATTGGATATCGTATAATGGTTTGGAGTCAATGACGGCCTCAGCAGGTTTTGCCGAATTTATGGCATTTCTTGCGGCGTTTTCCCACTTTTCATCTTTTACAGTTGCAGTCTCAGCAGAATACGTTCCTTCAGCAGAGAACGTATTCTCCGTTTCTGATAGAGCAATAGCTGTTTGACTGATAAAACTATTCCCAAGCATTTTTGCACTGCCGCTTCCTCTTGTCATTGAATCCTCAGGAAAAATAATAAAAGCGAACATGATACAAGCAGCAATTACAGCGGCAGCAGATAAAAATCGCGGATAAATATTTTTCTTTCTTTTTGGCCTATCCTCTATTCCACTCCATATTTTTTGCAGGCTATCCTGCTTTTGCTTTTGCGATCGCGGAATACGGTCTAATTCACGAAAAGAATTATCGAATCCGAATGAGTTCTTCATGGATTTCCCCCCTTTTCTGCAATTCTTTTTTTAGTGCTGCGAGTGCCCTGGAAGTGGTGATTTTTACTTTATTTTCATTCCAATTCAAGATTTCGGCCGTTTCCTTGATGGAAAACTCCTTTATTTTTCTCAAAATCAGCACTTCTTGATAGCTTAATTTCAAATGGCGGATTGCTTCATATAAGAGTGTAACTTTTTCACCCTTTATCATAATCTCTGTTGGAGTATCTTCATCTGATTCGAGCTGGAATTTTTCAATTGAGAAAAATTTGAATCTGTTTTTTTTCCGCAAATAATCAATGGCAACATTTCTTGATATACGGACCAGCCACGTAAAGATCTGGGACTCCCCATTAAATTGACTCATATATTTATAAGCTCTTATAAAGGTGTCTTGTGTCAGATCTTCAGCAACTTCCTTATCATTCACGAGAAGAAATATGTATCCATAAATTCGATCGCTGTATTCGCTGTATATATCTTCAAATGCTTCTGCCGATATTCTCTCCATTGTGGCGCCCCCTCGCGTATTATTAGACGAATGGAAAATAGAAAAGAAACACCTTTCTAATATTTATGTAAAATGTTCAATTCAACTTTCAGGTAAACCAATCTCCAATTTCCCATTCAATTATCCTATTTTATCTAATTGTTCTGATTCAATCGTATGGATTTAGACAATTTCCGAAGAAGGAGTCTTTTTCACTGTATCCATTCTTCAGGCTGCAATTAACAAGTAAATTCAGAGAAAGTTACACTTCAAAATACCCATTTCCAGATAATTGTTTTCCTATTTTTCTATGGTTTTGATGAATGGCGACTTTTTAAAGCTCCCCCTCTTTTTATTCATTTTATCATTCTGGGAAAATACTGCCTCCCTCCTTTTTCTTATTTTTTCCAAAAATTATTACTATTCCAATCTTTCCGTATGAAAATGATTCTTTTCATCCAGATATAACCAGATTAAGTTGATTCTTTAAGACTGTAACCTTATGAATGCTCTAAAACCTTCTAGCTATTTTATTCATTCCACAGCAGCAAACTTCATTTTTCGACAATCTCCAGCTGAATCTTCAGCTAAAGTTCTTGTTAGCGGAAGGGTTTTCCATTTTTGGAAAATACCCTTAGGAGGTGATTGAATTCATTCTGCCAGAAAACACTTTTCAAGGAATTAAACAAAACAAGGAGGGAATTTTTTGAAAAGAAAAAGAAAATCATTGAATCGCATACTTTATGTGATGCTGACAGCTTTTCTGATTTTGCCGCTGATGTTCCCAGGCATGGGATCAGCCGAAAGTAAGAGCTCTCCGCATACCTCAGTTAAGAAAGCTGCACCTCAGACAGCAAAAAGCAAAATAAACAGCTCATTGCTGAAACAATTTGATAAAGAAGATAAAGTAACATTCCTGATAAAGTTTAAAGAACAAGCTGATACTTCAGCAGCAGCCAAGAAAGCTGAAAAAGCGGCTGCATCCCAAAAACTGACAGCCTCTAAATCCAAGTACATGAAACGCTCTGCAGTCCTATCCTCACTAAGATCTACAGCAATTGAGACTCAAGGCCATGTCACAGATTTCCTTCAAAAGCAGGAGAAAGACGGCAAGGCAAAAGATGTTCAATCCTTCTACATCGTAAATGCCATTGCAGTAACAGCTACAAAGGACGTTATGGAACAAATCGCGGTGTTCCCTGAAGTAGAAAAAATCCTTCCAAACGAAACAAGACAGCTTCATAAGCCAGTAAAGGAAGCCGAAAAAGCTCTCAAAACACAAGCAGAAACCAGTTCAATAGAGTGGAATATTGACCGTGTCGGCGCTCCTGCTGTATGGGAAATGGGGATCGACGGATCGGGTACTGTCGTTGCATCCATTGATACAGGTGTTCAGTGGAACCACCCGGCGTTAAAAGAAAAATACCGGGGCTATACCCTTGCACAACCCGATTCTCCAACACATGAATTCAGCTGGTTTGATGCCACTGCAGGCCAGACAGCACCATATGATGATCAGGGGCATGGGACCCACGTAACTGGAACAATGGTTGGTTCCGAGCCCAATGGAGCCAATCAAATCGGGGTTGCACCTGGTGCGAAGTGGATTGCAGTAAAAGCTTTCACTGCAAGCGGAGGAACTGACGTAGATCTGCTTGAAGCCGGTGAATGGATTCTAGCTCCAAAGGATGCTGAAGGAAACCCGCATCCTGAGAAAGCTCCGGATGTTGTCAATAATTCATGGGGCGGAGGGCCTGGGCTGGATGAGTGGTATCGCCCAATGGTTCAGGCATGGCGGGCAGCTGAAATTTTCCCAGAATTCTCTGCCGGAAACACAACTTTGTTTAATCCTGGCGGACCTGGTTCTGTTGCTACACCGGCTAACTACCCGGAATCATTCGCAACTGGTGCGACAGATATTAATAATGGTTTAGGCAGTTTCTCATTGCTGGGACCTTCACCATACGATGAAATTAAACCTGATGTATCTGCGCCAGGGGTCAACATTCGTTCATCAGTTCCTGGAAGCGGATATGAAGGCGGCTGGAATGGAACTTCCATGGCTGGCCCGCATGTTTCTGCAGTTGCCGCTCTGCTCCGCCAGGTTGACTCAAGTCTGACTGTTGAAGAGATGGAGGAAATTTTACTGACTACCTCTACTCCATTGACAAATGGTACTTATCCTGAGACACCAAATAATGGTTTTGGATATGGGCTTGTCAATGCCTTCGATGCGGTTTCTTCCGTACTGACCGGCCTTGGAAAAATTAAAGGCCAGGTTGCAAAAGAAGGAGACGACTCAGAAGCTCCTCAAGCCAATCACGAAGCACCTCAGGAAACATATGCAGGAATGGATCTTGCACTTGAATTGACGGCATCAGATAATGTAAGCGTCACAAGAGTTGATCTTGAATACTTAAAAGCTGACGGCAGCTGGGCAGCCATTGAGGCCGAAAGAACAGCTGGAAACTATAAAGATGGTACCTACCAGGCAGTTATTCCTGGAGAAGACATCGCCGAACCTTCAGTAACTTATAAATGGAAGGTCAATGATTTTGGCGGAAATTTAACTGAAACTGACTCCTATGAAGTTGCGGTAAGACCTGGAATCAGCATCGGCTATTCTCAGGACTTTGAATCACAGCCGGCCGGCTGGACTTCATATGGACCGGAAAACAGCTGGGAGTGGGGTATGCCAACTACAGGTCCTGGAAATGCAGCATCCGGGGAAAAAGTATATGCAACTAAACTTGACGGCAACTATGCAAATAGAGCAAACATGAATCTGCAGATGCCTCCTATTGACCTGCCAGAAGGCAATGCCTACCTTCAGTTCAAGCAGTGGCACGAGCTTGAAAACCGTTATGATTACGGCCATGTATTCGTTTCAACTGACATGGAAAACTGGGAACAGGCTCTTCGCGTAAACGGTAATACAACAGACTGGGTTAATGCAGAAGTAGATTTAAGTGCGTATGCAGGACAAAGAATTTATGTAGCATTCAATGTAACTACCGATGGATCAGTACAGAAGCAAGGCTGGTATATCGATGATGTCCAATTATCTGATACTCCAGTTGAACCTGCAGGTAAAGCTCAGCTTGGCATCAGCAAAGATAAACCATCTGCAGAATTAAAGACAGAAAAGGTAAATCCGGATAGCATTGTGCCTGAAAAGAATGCTCCTGCAAAAGATGATGATAAACAGCAGCAGCCTGCACCTGTGCTGCTTCCGCTTACTGCCGAAGTAAGTGTGCTGGAATCAGGCAGATCCACCTTTACAAATCCGCAAAATGGTTCATTTGAAATGACACATGCTTCCGGCGATTTTACTGTAAAAGCAGAAGCTTACGGTTATCGTTCTCAAACGCAGAGCGTAAATATCCCGCAGGATGGGGAAGCGACTGCAAACTTCGTCCTTCAGGAAATACCAAAAGGTACAGTCACAGGTGTTGTGATAAATGAAGCAACTGGGGAGCCTGTAGCGAATACTACACTTCTTTTAATAGAAGATGCAGCTGTACAGCCAGTAACAACTAATGAAAACGGTGAATATACAATCACAGCCTACGAAGGCACATACACTTTAAAAGCTATGGCACCTTCCTACTACAGCAAGGAGCAGAGCATCACGATCGAAGGCGGCTCTTCTTTAGAGCAAAATATTGAGCTAAAGCCATTTATCGGATACCCGGGTGAAATCGGATATGATGATGGTACAGCTGAAAATGCACGTGCATTCTACGATGCCGGAAACGGATGGGCAGTTAAGATGTCCCTTGCATCCGGCCATGACAGCGCGATGGTTACTGGCGGTTTATTCCGCTTCTGGGATACCAGCTGGCCGACCCCGGGCGGAACAGACTTCAAAGTGGAAGTATATGATGCAAGCGGACCAGATGGAGCACCTGGCAAAAAGCTGGCAGGTCCATTTGAAGCGACAGCCTTAAGAAACGGTGAATGGACACATGTAGATCTTAGTGACGAAGGAATTGTTACAAATGGCGACTTCTATCTGGTATATATCCAATCAGCACCGAATCCTAATGCTCCTGGTCTTGGCACAGATGAGGATGGAGAAAATGCAGGACGCAGCTGGCAGCTTGTAGGCGGAGCATGGTCTCCTGCTCCTGAGGATGAAGGAAACTACATGATCCGTGCCACAGTGAACTATGAAGTAACTGCACCAGTCATCACTTCTCCAGCTGACGGAGCCTTCACAAACCAAGGGAAGGTTACAGTTGAAGGTACTTCAGCTCCTACAACTACTGTAAAAGTATTTAATAATGGAGAGGAAGTCGCATCAGCAGAAACAACTGAAGAAGGTACATTCTCAAGTGAAGTTTCACTGTCTGAAGGGGAAAATACTCTTACAGCCAAGGCTGCTACAGAGTCAGGATCTACTGATGCCTCTGAACCTGTAAAAGTAATATATGACAAAACAAAGCCGGAATTGGCCATAACAAGTCCTGCAGATAAATCTAAAACAAACAAAGAAACAGTCACTGTGAAAGGTACCGTTTCGGACGATAACCTTGATTGGGTTAAAGTAAACGGCCAGGCAGCAATGATTACAGATGGTGAATACTCTCTTCGCATCCTGCTGGATGAAGGTGAAAACACCATAACGGTAACAGCACAGGATAAAGCGAAGAACACCGAAGAAAAAACAATCACGGTCGATGCTAAATACACCGCTCCAGTCATAGAAAATCTTCTTCCTGAAGAAGACAAGGAACTTAAAAAAGGCGAATCGGTAAAAATCGAATTTGATAGCGAACCAGGGTTAAAAGCAACGTTTGCCATCAAAATGCCTTTAACAAATGCCGGGGGACAGCTGAATAATGCAACTGAGCTTCCAATGATGGAAACTTCCCCAGGCCAATATGTCGGCTATTATACTGCCACTTCAAATGTAAAGGCACCTGGTGCCGAAATTGAAGTGAAAGTAACGGATGCTTACGGCAATGAAACTCGCAAAACAGCAGAAGGCAAACTGTGGATTAATGCGAAAAAGAAAAATAACAGCACTAAAAAGCAGTAATAATCAGATGAGAAGGCGGGCCCATTTTTATTAGGGCCCGCCTTTTTGCACTTATTGATTTAATAAATTTCTTTTTTCAGTTATTAAGCCATTAAACTCTTTATCCAATTCCGCATATTTGCCGTCACCCGGAACAAGCAGACTGAGTTCTCCGAGTATCGCACTGATGCGGTTATCTATAACCATAATTTGCTCTTTCGTGGAGTCATAATCTTTTTCCTGTTTAGAAGCTCTGGATTTCATTTGATATTCCTTCAGGTCCATTTCAAATCTGGTAATTTTATTTTCTTCAAATACAAGTAATCTTGAGCTTAACTTCTCCAGAAAGTATAAATCATGAGAAATAATGATGAGCGTCCCTGAAAATTCCTTGAGCGTTTTTTCAAATTGTTCCCTGCTCGGCAAATCCAAATGATTCGTCGGTTCATCTAGTATTAGCACATCATACTCTTTTAAAAGCATGTCTGTAAGCTTGACCCTAATTCGCTCCCCCATACTAAGCTGTTCAATGGGCTGATTTAATTTCGCTTCCTTCATTCCCAAATTCGCTAACAGAGTCCTTGCCTTGAAAATCAGCTCCCGATCGGAGAGATCAAGTGCCTCAACAGCATTTTTTGTTAAAGGCAAATCATTGACATCCTGGTTCAAATAAGCAACCTTTAAAGTGCTGCTGACCCAAAGTTCTCCATCAGAAGGTGATGCCTCACCCAAAAGCATCCGGATAAAAGTGGTCTTGCCTGCCCCGTTTGCTCCAAGAATCCCTATTTTTTCACCATGCTTGATATAAAAATTGCTATTTTTGAAAAGAGTCCGATCGCCAAAGCTTTTTGAGAGGTTTTTAGCTTCGATTATTCTCTTCCCTCTTTTGCCTGACGAATCAAAGTGAAAATGTACGCCCGCTTCTTCTGTCGGCTTATCAACTTTATTTTTATCCAGCTCCTGTTGAAGCCTTTTCATTTTTGACTTAATCTGCTGATCCATCTTTTTGGCTTTTACTCTGTGATATTCTTTGAAGCCCATCTGCCTATTCTCAGAAGGACTTCCGCCTTTAGTTGATTCCCTATGAGCTTTTTCAGACCATTTTTTTAAATTTGACATTTGGCTTTCAATCCGTTCGATCTCTTTTTGCTGAACATTAAATTGATGAAGCTGCTCATCAAAGTTTTTCTGTTTCTGCTCCCGGTAGGCTGTGTAATTCCCCTGATATATCGTGAGGATGCCTTCCTGCAGTTCAAAAATTTTTCCGACAGCCTGATCAAGGAAATGACGGTCATGGGAAATGATTAGGACCGGGCCGCAGAAATTGCTGATTTCGCTAATTAACCATTCGATGCCCTGTAAGTCCAAATGATTAGTAGGTTCATCCAAAATCAGCATATCCGGGTTTGATGACCATACCTTAGCTAAAGAAAGCTTCAGTCTTTCGCCCCCGCTCAAAGCATCAAGTCTATCCGGCTTCCATTCATTGAGTTTTGAAAGGCCCAGCTTACTTGCCCGCTGAAGAATCTCTTCATCGGAAGATTGGTTAATATTATGAAATTCACTGACAGTATAATCTGCTGATTGATGCAGGAAGCCAATTCTGCATGGCTCCTTCATCCGCTCGATAGTGCCTTTATCCATTTGAATACTGCCGAACAAAATATTGGCCAATGTAGTTTTACCTGTGCCATTTAGGCCAACAAGCCCGATGCGGTCCTTCTGATAAATATCGAAGTCCAAATTAGAAAACACCGCTTTATCACCGAATGACTTTTGAAGATCCCTGGCCATGAGAATCCGCAGATTATTATTGTTCTGATTGTTAGTTATACGTTTATTTGCACACATAAAAAAACCTCCCCTTACCCGGAGAGGATTGTGCACCCATCATTAGAAATGGTGCAAATACATAAAAAATGCGCGCCTAAATAAAATTTGATCCGCTTACAGACAAATATTAAAAATGTCAGTTCCGATAAGGGATGACTAAAAAAGGGCACACTAATCCTATGTTCTCCGGGTTAAACTTTTTAATATAAAAAGATACCAGAAAAAATAAGATTATAACTTCATGCCCCTAAATCATCCTTTCAAACTATTTGATTGTAGTATATAAGCTTCTGGCTTTTATTGTCAATAGGCTAATGTTCGGCAGCTTGAAAGCAGGCATCTGCCTGCTTTTCATTAATCAATTCGGATATGCTTGTTGGTAAGCTCCTTAAGCATATTTAATATCGCTGCTCTTTCCTCCAAGTTAAAACCGCTTACCCATTCTGAAACAAGCTTGTGCTCGCCTTTATGCATTTCCCGCTGAAGTCCGCCCTCCAATATGGAGTAAATTTCCCTCATCGTATTTTCCCGATCCTGTGTTTTAAGTTCATCCATGTTAGATAACCTCCCCTTACGTTTATGCTGCTTCTTTTCCCTATTTGGCTTATTAGGAAACACAAGTTTGCGGGCTGATTTCTGGTCTTGTGCGCGTGGAGCGGATATTTGTCAGTTTTGCGGGTGTTTATCTTTTGGCGCCGGGACAGACTCTTTTCACGCGGATATTCTCCCTTTTCGCTCGTAACGTGCCTGAGTGCGCGGTATTTTTCATTTTGTGCGTACTATTCTCGTTTTTCTGCGCGGAGACAGACTCTTTTCGTGTGGATGTTTTCTGTTCTGTGCGGAATGGACCGGGGCTGCTGCACTCACATCCAATTGTATGTATGCATACAAAAGAAAAGCAGGTGCCCCCTGCTTTTCTTTTAATCTATTACCACTTAAAGCAAGAAGCACCTACGATGATCAACAGGATGAACAGAACCACGATTAGCGCAAAACCGCCGCCGTATCCAGCTCCGCCATATCCAGCTCCACCGTAGCCACAGCCGCCATATCCGTAGCCATACATTATAGAATCCCCTCCCTTACTAATAAAATCTGTCTCCATGTTTTATTAGTAGAATCCACCGTAACCCCAAGAAGCACCGATAATAATCAGTAAAATAAACAATACAACTAAAAGGGCGAAACCGCCGCCGTGTCCGAATCCGTCTGACATAGTCAATTACCTCCTTTGTTTGATTCAATATATCCTATTCAATTCACCCAATTTGTGCGATAGACGAATACACAGTTTTCATCGCAAAAAAGAAGCCTTCCGTGTGAAGGCTTCTGATTATTGTTGATATAGCAGTATTTCCAGGATATCTCCCTAGAGAAAAATAGGCAAATTCATTATTTTTTATGAGCGAGAGCACCTTGGGTTCCCATAGTGGATTGAAGTGGTTCTTTCTCTTTAATTTCTTCAGTCAGCTGTTCCAGGCTTTGCCTGACGTTTCCTTTGCCTGAAAAGTTTTGGAGAAGCTCCTTCACGTCTATCCCAGAAGAAGCTTTCAGGCTCTCCTGCATCGTGGACATCAGGTTGGTTGCATAGCCGGTTACTTTATTGGCCCCGCCATTATTGCTGTCACTTCCTGTATCAACCACTGTTATCTTATCAATATTCGATAATGGGCTTGCCAGCTGCTTCGCATATTCTGGAAGCATTTTAATGACCATATCCATCATGGCCGCCTGACCATACTGTTCAAATGCCTCGGCAATTTTCCTCTTTGCCTCTGCTTCCGCCAGACCTTTTAGGCGAATGATTTCGGCTTCAGATTCACCTTGAGCGCGCTGTGAATCAGCCTTCGCCATCCCATCTGCCCTTACTCTTTCAGCTTCTGCACGTGCCTGTGATTCAATCCGATATTGGTTTGCATCCGCTTCGGCAATTTGTTTTTTCTTTTCAGCCTCTGCTGCCTGCTCAACAGCGTACCTGTCTGCATCAGCTTTCTTTTTCACTTCGGAATCATATTGGCGTTCTCTTCTTAAGATTTCTTTTTCTTCAAGCTCAATTTGCTTTTGGCGTTCAATGATCCTGATCTGCATTTCATGCTCCGTAACTTCCTGCTTTGCTCTGGCTGTCTCGAGGTCATATGCCTGGTCAGCCCGGGCTTTGGCTATATCCTGTTCCCTTCTGTAGTCAGCCATTTTCATTTGATTTTCTTTCTCAGCTTCTGCTATTTCAGTAGCTCTTTCAAGTTCTGCCTTTTGGGCATCCTTGGCTGCTTCGGCCCGTTTAATCCGGGTTTCCTTCTCAGCTTCAGCTGTGGCAATATCCGCATCCCGTTTAACCTGGGCAATTCTTGGCCTTCCCAGTGAATCCAGATAGCCATTTTTGTCGCGGACATCTTTGATTGTAAAAGAAACGATGATCAGGCCCATCTTAGCCAAATCCTGCGAAGCAACCCTTTGAACCTCCTGAGAGAATTTATCCCTATTTTTGTATATCTCTTCGACCGTCATAGAACCCAGAATTGATCGCAAATGCCCCTCGAGAACTTCTTTCGCTTCATTTTCACGATCTTCCTTTGATTTTCCAAGGAATTGTTCTGCAGCAGTAGCAATTTCTCCAATACTCCCGCCGATTTTTATGATTGCAGTACCGTCTGCCATGACAGGAACTCCCTGTTCTGTATATACTTCCGGAGTGGTAACCTCCAGTTTGCTTGAAAGGAGACTCAATGGCTCTGCCTGCTGAAAGACCGGCAGTACGAATGTTCCCCCGCCTCTAATTATTTTTATCTTATTTCTTGATTCGTCCACATGGACATTTTTATTGCCTAAATAACTGCCTGTTACGATTAAGGCTTCATCCGGCCCGGCAGTCCGATATTTTGTAATGAACACACCAAGAAGCGCAATTAGCAGAAATGCTGCAATTCCAATTACAACCCAAATCATTAGCATTTTTATGTCCCCCTGTCTATATTTCTTTATAATCGATAACTTTTATAACCCCATTTTCGACTTCAACGATCAGCACCTTGCTGCCTTCTGCTATGAACATATTTTCATAGCTTAGAGCAGGCTTGGAAATTCTCCCGCTTAAATTTTCAATCAAAACCTCACCGAAACCGTTCTCTGGTATAGGAATTAATACAGTACCAACTCTTCCCCTTAATGAGTCATCTGTGTAAACGAGAGATTCCTCAGCAGATGATAATGGTATAAGAACAAAGATATTCAGCAGTATATCCAGCAGTGCTGCAATTCCAGCTCCTATCAAGAGAATAACCACGCTATTAAGAGAGGTTGTCATTTCAAAGATGTAGCCTGCACCGGAAAGAAAAGTTAGAAATGCAAGAATCAGTACAGGATTTAGAAAGCTTCCCTCCCCAATTCCGTCAGCAATATCTCCAAAAAACACATACAAAATAATTAAGATGCCCGAAAAAATAAGTGTGCAGAGATAAATTGTCTGAATAGGAAAACCAAATAGTTCCATAACATGCACCCTATCCATTTTTTATTGTCCAGCTGCTGTATCCCATGCCTCCTTTCTTTTTTCTCTTAACGGATTAATTTATATACGGACAAAAACCTGTTATTGTTTCATTTTTCGCAGGTTTTTTCCAAATTCATACTTATATCTTTTCAGCTTGTCTAACTTTCAGCCCATTTTTGTCATGTTCATCACTATTTCTGCATACCTTATTTTGGGATTAAAAATCACCAATGGGGATTAAGTGCCGAAAATTGGTGGAATAGACGAATATATCTAGTTAGCGGAGGGATAGGAAACATGACAAGATCTGAATTGCACATGGAGAAGCCAAAGAGCAAATTTATTCTGATGTCAATTGTCCTATTGGGCTGTTTTGCTGCTGTCTTTACAGCATTATATTTTTATTCTCAAAGCCTCATTACTATAGAAGCTCCCAAAAAGGAACTAGGTGAAAAAATTATAATCCAGCTTCCTTCCGGAAAGAGTGTATTTACATACGAGAACCTGGTTGTTAAAGAAGAAGGAAAGCTTTTTTATAAGGGAGAAAGAAATACTCTGGATTTGACTGGCGGTACTATTGTTTATGAAGAATGGGAATAAACAGAGATAAACTAACTCTCCTCCTCATCCCGGGGGCAGAGTTATATTTATTTTAAGAAATCCTCTGCAGTTGACAAAATGTTTTCAAATCCTTTAAGATGAGCAAAAAATGGCGAGGAGAAATGACTTTGAAGGTAATAAAAAATGTTTTTTTTACTGCTTTAGCTACGGTTATTTCATTTATCGGCATAAAAAAAATGACAAGCCACACTCACAAAATGAAAAGAATAGGACATCGGGGAGCAGCCGGCTACTGTCCTGAAAATACATTCCCTTCCTATGAACGTGCACTCGAAATGGGAGCAGATTATCTGGAAATTGATGTCCAATTAAGCAAGGATGGAAAGATTGTCGTGATTCACGATTCACTTGTCGACCGGACAACTGATCATATAGGCAAGGTGTCCGATTTTACCTTTGATGAACTCAGAAAGATGGATGCCGGAAGCTGGTTTTCCCAAGAATTCCGCGGTGCCTGCATCCCTTCATTTGAAGAGGTATTAGACAAATATGCAGATCGTGTCGGGCTTTTGATTGAATTAAAAAAACCTGCCCTATACCCTGGCATTGAAAAGATGATCGCAGAAGAACTAAAGAAAAGAAATTTACACAATAAAAGGGACGACCATATTATTGTTCAGTCATTTGAAACCGAATCAATGAAAAGATTCCATGAACTGCTGCCGGAAATCCCTGTCGCCATCTTAATTAACTATCCGCCCGACAAAATTGAGATTAAAAATATTGCCGAATATGCCAGTTACCTGAACCCTAAATGGACTGTGGTTAATAAACGCGTGATCGATCTAATTCATTCGAATGGCATGAAAGCAATAGCCTGGACTGTGCGTTCCCGGAAAGAAGCCGAAAAATTGAAGCATTATCCACTGGATGGGATTGTTGCCGATTACTTAGATTTTATTAAATAACAAAAAGGATGCAGACCGAATAAGGGTCTGCATCCTTTTTGTTATAGCACCGCCTGTTTTTTTCCAGATTCCAGGAGCAGCTTTAAGGTTCCCAAATCACTTTCAGCCGGAAGAGCAAATGTCTTTTGGTAAGCTTCCGGCCCCTTTCCGGTAATAAAAATCCAGTCATTCTCCCTGGCTTCCCGCCATGCTTTCTGGATAGCCAAAGTACGGTCGGGAATCACTTCACCCTTTCCGCCTCCAAATTCTTTATTCAGCCCATGCAATTGGCTTATCATCTCATCCTCAGATTCATCATTTAAATCATCAGCGGTCAAATAAAATTTATGGCAGTATTTTGCTGATGCCTTAATCATGTCCATACGCTTAGATTGATCTCTGCCGCCGCGAAAGCCATAGATTTGAAAGATTCTTTCAGCTCCCTGTTCTCTCGCTGCTTCCAGACAATATTCAAACGCATCCACTGTATGGGCATAGTCCACAACGAATTTAGCTCCTGCAGGATGGAGAATAGTTTCAAAACGGCCCGGTATGCCTGGGAATGCAGCCAGGGCCTTAATTATATCTGCAGGGTCTATCCCCAGATCAACGCCTGTCATAAAAGCCATTGCTGCATTATAGACATTATGGTGGCCCGGAAGAGGAAATTCAATTTCAAAAGACTGACCTTTCATCTCCAAAATAAATACTGTTTTCCCATTAATAGCAACGTCTTTTATTGAGCAGCACTCTTCATCACCAAGCATAATCAAAGGAATCTTTTCTTTTTGCAGATCCACTGCCATTTTTTCTCCCCATGAATTATAGAGATTTATGACTCCTTTACCGCAGTCTTTTAACAAGGTGAAGATTTTCTTTTTATCATAAAAATACTGATCCATATTTTCATGATAATCAAGATGGTCATGAGCCAGATTAGTAAATAGTCCGTAGTCTAATTCCAGACCTTCTGTTCTTGACTGTTCGAGTGCATGAGAAGAAACCTCCATAACGACAAACTCATCAAGACTTTTACTCAGCATTTTTTGGATCTGTAATGCATCTGGTGTAGTATTGCTGGTCTTATATTCCTTGTTATTAATAATGTTGGATACAGTTCCCAAGAGGGAGCATGTCCTGCCTGCAGTCTCCAAAATATGCTTTAATATATAGGCAGTGGTTGTTTTCCCATTTGTTCCTGTTATGCCAATTATTTTATGCTTCCTTGATGGACGATCATAAAAACAGCTTGCCAGTTTCCCCAAACTGGTTCTGCTATCCGTTACTTTTATATAGGGCACATCCAATTCAAGGGCTTCTTCACCTACAACGGCAGCCGCCCCATTTTCAACAGCTTGTCCAATAAAATGATGTCCATCTGCCTGAAAGCCTTTAATTGCAACAAAAAGGCTTCCTTTCCCCACTTTGCGCGAATCCATTTCAACCCCAGTAATTTCAGGATCGTTTGTAAATACATCCATCTCCCTGCTATCCTTTAGGCAATTAATAACCTGGGATAATTTCATATTTCTGTCTCCTTTAATGTTTAAACATCAAGTAATTTGGTGTATATGTCTATATTCATTATCTTTTGTTTTCCCATATTTACAGGAAATATGCCTCTTAAGGACACAAATAACGGAAGAACGGGAAAATCGTCTTAATATACTAGAATTGAGGATAAATTTGGGTGAATGGCTTCTGAAAAATAAGCGATTCACCCTATTGAAATGCCAGCTTACCTGCGTTTTACGCTATAGATAATGGCCGCTTTGCAAACTGGGATAAATACTTCACATTCAAACGGCTGTGCTGTGAAATAAGATATGCATCCCTTGTAGCACCTGGTTTTCTTAACGTATTGAGGGCTCTTATCATCCCTGCTTCGCTTTCCATGCCAACCCCATGTCCAAAGAACATACCCCCGCCCAAATAAACGGAATTCTCACCTGTCCAAACTGGGTGATCATAATCAGGATTATAAAAATAAACCACATCACCAGGTATGAAGTGCCTGCCCCGTTTTGTAACAATCGATAGATCATGATCATAATTCCAGTCCCATACAAGCAGCCCCTGAAATAGTGTATTGAAGCGGCTGACAGAGATGGAGTCCAAGACAGCTTTATAAAAAATCAGCACAATGGCTGTTGTACATTCAAAAGCATATTCCCAGCTGTTGGTGAACACATCCATAATCGCAGCTGACGGTAAGATGGATGGATCGAGCAGGTATCCATATTTTGTCTTTCTCCATATACGGGGATTGAAACGTGATGTGTTAAAGGGTGCAAATTCTACTCGGCTCGCATGAAGCTGCCTTGCTGCCTTGATGATATTCTCCCTTAAATGGATATCAAATAGCAGTTCATGCATTGAATCATATTGATGAGTCTCCGGACTGCTCTCCAGAGCAAGATAAATTTCACGCTGAACACCAAAGAAGCTGGAAGCCCCCGGTTTATTTTGATTATTCGAAAGGATAATCATTTTCTTCCCCCCTTCAAATGAACTTATAGTAGCTTATGGTTTCTTTTGCAGGAGGGTTCCTCCATTATTTGTCTCCGCCTTTTTGATATCTATAAAAATGTAAGCGTTATTTATTATCGGAAAATATCTTTTTTCTGAAATATGCTTGCTTTTCCTTCCAATTTGCTTGTACAATATTCCACATATTCATAAGTTTCAGACTTTAACAATAATTATTCACAACAGGAGGCTTGTTACATGGGGACTTTTTTAGGATCGATTGTTTTGCTTGTGGCAGGATACGCCATTTATTCCAAAGTAGTAGAGCGAATCTTTGGTATAAATGATATCAGTCCTACACCGGCTTACACAGAAAATGACGGAATGGACTATGTTCCAATGAGCTGGTGGAAAGGCAGCTTGATCCAATTATTGAATATTGCTGGACTGGGTCCAATTTTCGGTGCTATCATGGGGGCTTTATATGGACCAGTTGCTTTTATCTGGATAGTGGCCGGTTCCATTTTTGCCGGCGCTGTTCATGATTATTTTTCAGGGATGCTCTCTTTGAGGCATAAAGGTGAGCAATTTCCCTCTATTGTTGGCAGATATTTAGGAAAACCGGCCAAAACAGCCATTAATATTTTTTCTATTCTCTTAATGGTATTGGTTGCCGCTGCTTTTACCGCTGGACCGGCACAGCTTATTTCCAGCATAACACCATTAAGTTTTATGGCTTCATTGTTCATTATTTTTGCTTACTTCATCCTGGCAGCTGTGCTGCCTGTAAACAGGATTATCGGAAAAATTTATCCTTTTCTTGGAGCTATTTTAATTTTTATGGCTGTATCCATTGCAATCGCATTGCTTTTCAGCGAAAAATCCATACCGAATGTAACGCTTTCTAACTTTCATCCCGGAGAGCTTCCTATCTGGCCCTTACTGATGGTCACCGTTTCCTGCGGTGCCATTTCTGGATTTCATTCAACACAGAGTCCGATTGTCTCAAGAACACTGAAAAAGGAAAGCGATGGAAGAAAGGTTTTCTATGGAGCAATGATTGGAGAAGGGATAATCGCTTTAATCTGGGCTGCTGCGGGCATGACATTTTTCGGCGGAACAGGAGGTCTTCAGGAAGCATTAGCAGCTGGAGGCCCAGCTGGAGTCGTTAATGAAATTTCAAGCAGCCTCCTTGGTACATTCGGAGGGATACTTGCTATTTTAGGAGTTATTATTCTCCCGATTACAACCGGTGATACAGCTCTTCGCTCTTCAAGAATGATGCTGGCTGAATCACTGTCATCTTTTATGAAAATCAATGGCAGATGGAAGGTTGTCATCACCACTTTGCCAGTGGCTCTTCCAACTTTATACCTTGCAACAATTGATTACTCTTTCCTATGGAGATATGTTGGGTGGACAAATCAGGTTACGGCTGCAGTCATGCTTTGGACCGCCACGATGTACCTCTTGAAAAATAAGAAATTTCACTGGATTTGCGGTGTACCTGCATTGTTTATGACAGGTGTAGTATCCACATATATTTTTTATGCACCTGAAGGCTTTCGGATGAATTATCAATTATCGATGATCATCGGTTCAGTCATTACGCTTGCGATAGCAGTGTGGTATGTCTACCAGATTATAAAACATAGACAGCTTAACAAAAATAGTTCCAGCTTAACAGCGGCTTAACTGTAAAAATGCACCTCATTCAACAAAGTGAAGGTGCATTTTTTTATTGGCTGATATCCTTTAGACCAATCCTTTTTTTCAAATTTAGTTGTTGTCTGTCTTTCTATTTGGTTAGCACTGCACTCTGGATATCTGTCCCGCTGCGTTTTACTCTTCATATAGCGGGTAATGAATACTAACAGTTAAAGGAGGTTTTATTACGATGTCAGATAAAAAAAAATCAGACAAAAATAATTCTATAGAACAAGAAGAAAAGAAAAAAAACAACAAAGATATCGAGCCCCAAAGAGAACCGGCAAAACCTCAGGAAGAGAAGCGGAATTAAGGAGGATGTCTAAAAATGGCTGACAAAAACATACAGAACGGAAAGATGGATAATCCTGAGCAATATAAAACCGAAAAAGAAAGTTTATTTGACAAGTATGAAAGTGAGAAGAATGTAGATCCTATTCCAGTTGAAGACTTAAAACAAGAAAAAGAAGAAGAAAAAAACGGCTCAAAAATAAAGAACAGTTCTTCTACAGAGGAAAAGTACAAAGCGGACTTTGAAACGATAAAAAAGAAGAAGCTGTTTGGCGATAAATATGACGATGGAACAAGGACGTAAGAAAGGCAGAATACTATGGGTCAAATTCCAATTTAATTGCTCTTAAAATTAAACCGGATAAAATAACTCTGATGAATACAAAGGAAAATTCACCAAGAACACTTGATTTATTAACTAAGACGCCTGGCAGCGAATAAAGTGTCAGGCGTCTATTTTTATGCCCTCATAATCTTACAAGCAGTGTATTTCTATGAAGGATTTATTTAATTATCTTATTAAAATCCTTATAGTGACTCAAATAGTAATCTGCACCTGGAGCATTATTCTGAAAGAGGCAGGTTCTTATGCCAAGTTCCCTTGCCGGCAGAATGTCTATTTCCCTGTCTCCTATTGCTAGATCAACCTTATGCTTCCCATGAAGAAATTCATAAGATGCAGTGTGAGGCTTGCGGGGATAGCCATCGTCTCCTGCTACCATATCGGCAAAGTATCCATCTAATTTATGGAAGGTTAATATAGATAGAACATCATCTCTTTCCTTGTGAGTCATGATAACATTCTTATCAGCCTGTTTTAATACATGCTCAACCTCAGGAAAAGGCGTTAAATCTTTAGGCCGCAGCTGTCTCGCCATCATCCTGATTGCTTTAATTTGTTCGTCATTCAATCCGAAATGTTCAAAAGCAACGCTGAATGAAACTTTTAACTGCCAAAAGATCTCTTCGTCTGAAATCTTTTCGTCTCCCATTACTTCTCTGACAATCGCTGTATAGGCTGGGTATGTATTAAACAAAGTACCATCAAAATCCCAAAGTATATTCACCAGGCAAAGCCCCCTTTTAATTTCTTTTTATCCCCTAATTTCAGTCATTATACCTGGAGCCAATCTATTAAACTGCTTTTCCATTGTAATTAAATTACTTTGACAAACCTATGGCACAATGCTAATTTAATAGCTATAAGAGTAAAAAATCTTACCCTGATAAAATAGGGTGAATTTTTAAAGGATGAATATGAATGAACAAAGAAATTATTAAGCTAATCAGAAAAAGCTATAACATGACACAGCGTGATTTCGCAAGAGTTGTCAGCTGCAGCTTCTCTTTAATAGCTCTGGTTGAGGTAGGCAAGAGAAGAGTAACAGCTGATCTTGAAAACAAGATTAAAATTGCTTTTGACCTCGATGACCAGCAGATGCAATCACTCGCTTCCCTTGTTTCAGAAATCAGCAAAGGTGTCCCCCCCCTAATGTAAAGACAGATGCGGCTGTTTAAAGACCTTCCCTTTAGATGATACCGATCACAAATTAGCAGCCGGCAATTAAAATAGGCATTTGCCGTGTCTCTCCGCCCATTTATGCATAACTTATAAGGAGTTATAGGATTTTTGTATAAAAGGAGAGTGCCCAATGTATCCATATGGCTATTATCAAGGTTATCTTCCTCAGCCAGCAGCCCACTTCACCCCTGAATATGAATTTCAGCAGTTCGAACAATATAATTCTGACAGACAGCCCCAGCAGCTCGAAAGAAGGGTTACAGCTTTAGAAAGGCAAAATCAGGACCAATCCAGAGAGATTACACGACTGAACAGGCAGCTGGTAAATTTGACTGACCAGGTTAAGATGCTGAATCAGACCGTTGACCGCCATACACGAAGACTTAATAGGCTGAACCAAAGGCTAAGAGCAGTTGAGAATAGACTTAACATTCCTTTTACTCCATTTGACGGGGAATTCTAAGGGAGAACTTTTTGCTTTGTGCTGCGAGCCTTAGGAATAACAAATTTGCCCCAATCTTGTGATTGGGGCTTTAATCTATATTTTGATTTGTACGCAGACCTTTGTAATTTCTGTCTGTACTGTGTTTGGCCTATTTCTTTTTAGCTAAAACCTGGCTAGGCGCTCGTAAACCTCATTTAAGTTGGAGCATCCTAATTTATGAACTTCTTCGATCAAGCGGCACCATAAGAGAGCTGTAAGCTTTGCATCCCCCAGGGCATGATGGCGGTTATAAACAGGAATGCTATAAAATTCACAAAGGTCTTCTAATCTCCAGAATGATTTATTAGGGTCTGCTATCCTGTAAAGGAAGGAGGTATCTAATATTCTATACTTGAATTGCGTGCGGAAAAGCTTCCAGCAGCTGTGCTGCATAAAGCTTTTCTCATGGTTCGCATGATGTGCCACAAGCGGCATATCCTTCACAAATTCAAGGAAGCTAATCAATACCTCCGAGAGAGGAGGAGCTTTTTCTAAATCTCCCTCAGATAAACCTGTCAGTTCCTTTATTTGGTTTGAAAGAGGCTTTTCGAATCGGACTAATGAATAAAAACTGTCTTCACTGACTTTCCCTTTAATAATTTTAACCGCACCAATCGATATAATCTGATCCCCTTTATCGGGATAAAATCCAGTTGTTTCAATATCAAAGACAGCCACATTCAATTTTCCGAATGGAATATCCATTGAATCGGTATTCTCCAGTTCCCTCTGCATTTGCCTTATAAATGCGATATGCTGCGGATTTTGACCATTCATCCCACCGAACATATTAGTTTGAAGTTTTCCCTGAATACCTCTGACAAATTGGACGAAAGGATGGAATCCCACTAACCTGCACCCTTTTCAATGGCCCGAATCACAAACTGATGAAGCTTTTTGCTATCCTTTAAAATATTCTTCAATTCATTTCTTTCAGATTTTGATAAGGATTTCAGCTGAATGTAATGGGTATCATCATAAGTATCTCTTTGCCTGTATGACTGGAGTCTCCATTTTAACAATGCAGCAAAATTACTTTTATATTTACCCATTTCCTCCTCATAGCCATTCATTTCTTTGAGCTTACTCATTCGGGCAATAGTGGACGTCTCCGATAACCCTTCTTTGACTGCAAGAATTCTAACAGCATTTACATAAGGTATAAATGCCGCATATTTAAGATCCAGCTCTCCTTGATGGCTCCCCTTTTCCTCTGTCAGAATCTGGCCAAATGGACCGACTGATTTTTTTATATGCATGCTGGTTTCCATCATCCTGGTCAGCAAATGGGGGGATTTTTGAATGTTCATGTGGATAAAAGACTTTAATTCGGATATATAATCCTCCTGGCCTGCAAGCACTCTGCTGTCATAGAAAATGTGGAGATTTCTTATCGTCTGCAGAGTCTCCTCCTGCATCCATGTTTGGATCTGTTCTTTCCATTTAGAAAGCGACTTGCACCACAGCGGATTTGAACACATCACATTCCCTTCGCAATATGGATATCCCACTGTATGCAGACCTTTTGAAATTTCCTCCCCCAGCTGCAAAAAATACACTTCTGCTTCAGCCGCTCCCGGTTCAAATACCAATCCATGGTCCTGGTCACTCAGAAAGCCCTGTTCCTTTCTTCCGCCGCTTCCCATTGTAAACCAGGCAAACTTCCATGAAGGTGATTTTACTATATTCAATCGCTCCAAAGCTATGCTAATAACAGCTTTCATGATAAGGTCGTGAAATTCATTCAGAGCACTGGCATCATAACGATATTTTATTATCTGTTCCTCTTTCCACTTTTTCAGGGATTGATATGAATTAAATGATGATTCCATCCAGGCACTTCCTTTAAGGAAAGTTCGCGTCTTGCTTACGAGCTTAAACTTTTGTTTTCATCAGCCATGAAGACTTCCGGATATCCGTAGCTTCCATGTTCACTTAAATCTAATCCCATAATTTCTTCTTCCTCTGTTACCCGAAGTCCTCCCAATACTTTTTTGGCAGCTGCCAAAATAATGAAGGATACAGCAAAAGCATAAAGAGCAGAGACAGCTACACCCATGAACTGGACTCCCAGCTGTTCAAAACCTCCGCCATAAAACAATCCAGGCTTTCCGACTGCTGCCAATTCAGGTGTTGCAAAGAAACCAGTGGATAATGTTCCCCAAACCCCAGCTGCACCGTGAACAGATAGCGCAAAGATGGGATCATCGATTTTTCTCTTTTCAAAGAAACGCACACTGTAGAATACAAGGATTCCTGCTACAAACCCTATGACAACAGCTGCCCATGTATCCACAAATGCGCAGGAAGCTGTAATAGCGACCAGGCCTGCCAGCGCACCATTAAGCATTGTCGGCACATCGGATTTCCCCATAACCACCCAGGAAATGATCAGAGCTGATACTGCACCTGCTCCGGCAGCAAGATTTGTGTTAAGAGCTACAAATCCAAAGAACCCATCTTCCACAGTCAATGTACTCCCAGCGTTAAACCCGAACCAGCCTACCCACAGGATCAGCACACCCAGAGCTGTATATACTTGGTTATGCCCATAGATATTGTTAGCCGAACCATCTTTATTAAATTTTCCAATTCGGGGCTTAAGTAATATAGTAGCAGCCAAGGCTGCCATTGCACCTGTTAAGTGAACAACTGTTGAACCGGCAAAGTCCTGCTTGCCGTGTTCTGCAAGCCAGCCTCCTCCCCAAATCCAATGAGCAACGACAGGATAAACTATTGCGGAAAATAATACGGTAAAAATGAGGTAAACGGATAGTTTTGCACGTTCAGCAAATCCGCCAAGTGCAATCGTGATGGCAATACCGGCAAATGCCAGCTGAAATACGAAGAATACCGAAGAAGATAAGCCCATCTCTTCAAGTTCAGCACCTGAGTAAAAGAAATTTGTAAGCCCAACGAGGATATTTGCATTATCACCAAATATGAAACCAAAGCCCACAGCCCAAAACACTAATGATGATAAACCAAAGGTAAAGATCGTTTTTCCTGCAATATGCCCCGCATTTTTCATCCTGGTAGAACCGGCTTCCAGCATAATAAATCCGCCAAGCATAAAAATGACTAAAATTGCTCCCAGCATAACCCACAGACTGTTCATTAAAAATGTGGCATCCAATTGTAATTCCTCCCTGTTATTATTTTTGATGTGAGATTTAATATAAAATTAATGTTATATTATCTAACATCATTTAATTTAATCCTTATTTTACTCTAAATTTTATGGAAGTCAATCTGTTTTTAGAAAATTTTTAATTTTTACGTCAGATAACCTAACATCGTTTTCAAATAAAAATGATTGGCAATTTTATAGTTGCATCCGTCTGATATTAATCGGTTAAGTTAAAAACGAGCATTCATTTGCTCAAATAATCGTCGGGAGTGATGTATCATGGCAAGAAACAAACTTTTGGTACCCGGTGCAGGAAATGTATTGGATCAAATGAAACAGGAAATCGCCAATGAGTTTGGAGTTCAGCTTGGTGCTGATACGACCGCACGAGCAAACGGTTCTGTCGGCGGGGAGATGACAAAGCGTCTTGTCGCAATGGCAGAACAGCAGCTTAAAAACCAGCAGAATCAGTAGAGGATGTTTTTGCTGGACTTAACCGGCCCTATCCATGGGCCGGTTATTAAAAAAATAGTTTCACACAACAGGAGACTGACCGAACGGAGGCATACCCATGACCAACAAAAATGACAACCGCGAAAGAAAAAACAAATATCCTAATAACAAAAAACAGGATACGGAGTTCTCAAGAGAGGCAGATATCAGAAGCGAAGTGACAAAAAAAGATCTGCAAAAATAAACTGGCTCACACAAAAAAGGCACGTCACTTGACTGCCTTTTTTTGTGACTTTAAAATAAACCATATCCTTTACTTTTCCTTTTCTGATTCACACATTTTACTGTTTTGCCTTTTCAAAATTTCATTAATTTCTCCCTTATCACCTTTTGCATTTATGATTTCAAATATCTGATTTAATCCTTCAATGTCTTGTTTATCTTCTTCCTTCACGATTAACCCTCCCTTTATGCTTACCTTGCTATTATCTTGTTTCTGTACGGATTAGAATATGCCTATTGACAGCTCTAAAAACAAAAACAGTTCACCGCAATGGTGAACTGCACCGACTTTGTTAGATAACAAAGAAAATCTTATTATTTAGAGAAAGTCCGGCTATAAAGAGTGACATCCTCTATTTTTGAACGATTAGGTTCATAGCCTATTCCAGGACTTTGAGGTACGAATATAAATCCATCTTCCATAGTGACTTCAGGATCGATGATATCTTCCTTCCAGTAGTGGGAGGATGGGGCTGTATCGCCAGGAAGCGTAAAATTGGACAGTGAAGTAATGGCAATATTGTGCGCACGGCCTATTCCAGCTTCAAGCATTCCGCCACACCACATTGGAATGTTATGATCTTTGCAAAGGTCGTGAATTTTTCTGGACTCTGTCAGTCCGCCAACCCGGCCGATTTTAAGATTTATGATTCTGCAGCTTCCAAGCTCAATCGCTTTTCTGGCATCCTCAAAGGTATGTATACTTTCATCAAGGCAAATTGGCGTTTTCAGATGACTTTGAAGCTTGGCATGGTCGATAATATCATCATGATCTAAAGGCTGTTCAATCATCATTAGATTAAACTCCTCCAGCCTTTGAAGGTGATCAATATCATTAAGTGTATAGGCGCAATTGGCATCAGCCATAAGCTGTATTTCAGGAAATTGGGCACGGATGGATTTTAGAATTTGCACATCCCAGCCCGGCTTGATTTTTACCTTAATTCGCCGGTAGCCTTCATTTACATAACCTTCAATTTGCTTGAGCATCTTTACTTCTGACTCCTGTATGCCCACACTTACGCCAACTTCAATTTTTTCCTTTACTCCGCCTAATGCTTTTGCGAGAGATAACCCCTTCTCCCGCGCATATAGGTCCCAGACAGCACCCTCGAGAGCTGCTTTAGCATTGAAATTCCCCCTGATTGGCCTGAAAGCCTCTGAAACATCATCAGGGTGCCGAATTTCTGATGCAAAAAGGATCGGTATTAAGTGATCACTCATTATATGCCAATTTGTTTTAACTGTTTCTTCATTGTATATTGGCTCTATAATGGAAACCGATTCAGCCCAGCCTGACTCTCCGCTTTTTGATTTTACTTCTACCAGAATAAAGTCCTTATCCACTTCTGTTCCGACACTTGTAGTAAATGGATTCAGCAGCTCCATTTTGACGTGCCTTAAAACGATGCTTTTAATTTTCATCTTCCCATTCTCCTAGCAGTATCCCTTCTCTTTTTCCAAGAGATAAAAGTATTGGTGTTCCGCGGTTACGTCCTTTTTCAGATCCGTTACAATCCAGCCTTTACTAAGATAATGAACGAATACTTCTTTCGTGCTCTTTCTCCATTTCAGAGCCAATTCAAAGTCCTTCTTTTTAATATCCTGAAAATTCCCAGGAACAGGTATAAGAATTTTTTCATTATCATGGGACAACTTTGTATTTTCAGGAACATAAACACCATTCGCCATACCTGTTTCTAAAGCCAGTGGCAGAACATCTTCAGACCATTGACGTTCAGGACATTCCTCTTTAATTCGCCACTCCACTAAAAATCGGTCAGATGGTATGCCTGCATTCATATGGTCTGACATTTCACCATAAGCATTTTCAATATATTGAGTGCACACTGCCCCGAGCTTATGCAGATTGAGATTGGCATTAACCGTTTCAAGAGGGTCATATGTCCACGAAATGAGATCATAGCCTTTCTCAAGCGCTGTCTTTTTTTGCGCATTTTTCAGCTTTTCCCCAATCCCGAATGCCCGGTACTTTGTGTGAATACCAAGACTGTGAGAGCAAAGATATACCTTTGTGCCGTCAAAGCCGGGAAAGCTGTATTGAAAGCCGATCAGTTCATCTTCCAGGAACGCACCTAACACAAACCCGCCATTTTTAACCGTTGCCACTGTATGATTAACCGGCACAGCTTCTTCCACACTCCATATTCGAGTTTCAAGTTCGTATACAGCTTCAAGGTCCTTAACTGTATGAAGGTTTTTAATTTCCAATGATGGTAACGCTTCTTTCTGCATAACCTTCCCCTTTCCTGCATATCCAAAAATACGCCGGCCAATATGCTGCCCTTTTTACGAAATGCTATAAAGTCCCTAAAAAATAATGTGAGCCACAGCTGCTACAATTGGCAGCGTTATAATAGTACGCAGAAGGAAAATAAGAATTAAGTCCTTAATGCTGACAGGCAGATTTGAACCCAATAGCAGACCGCCCATTTCAGACATATATACCAGCTGTGTTACAGAAACACAGGCAATAATAAATCTTGTCATTTCACTTTCAATGCCGCTGCCGATGACAGCTGGAAGGAACATATCTGCAAATCCAACCACCATTGTCTGGGCCGCTTCTGCCGCCTCCGGAATTTGCATTAAAGCCAGGACCGGTTCAAACGGCTTGCCAAGAATGGTAAATGCAGGGGTGAATTCAGCAATTACCAGTGCAACCGTTCCAATCGCCATAACAATTGGCAGAACTCCCATCCACATGTCCAAAACGTTTTCAAAACCTTCTTTTACAACTGCTGCAGCACTATTATTTGTACGCGCCTTCTTAATGGCATTATTGAATCCCCATTTTACAGGTGTAGTATGAGAAGGGATATTCGTTTCCGCCTTGAGCTCTGTCCCTTCATACGCCGTATCGGCTTTCCTTGATAAAGGGGGAATTCGAGGCATTACTATAGCTGCCACCAGACCAGCCAGGATAATCGTTAAATAGTAATGAACGAAATATTGCTCTAAGTTTAAATATTGAATAATTACAATCGTAAAAGTAATGGAAACAACTGAGAAGGTTGTTGCCACCACTGCTGCCTCCCGCTTTGTGTAATATCCTTCTTCATATTGTTTTGTCGTTAACAGGACTCCAATTGTCCCGTCACCTACCCATGATGCCAGACAATCAAGCGAAGATCGCCCCGGCAGCTTAAAAACTGGCCTCATAACTTTAATCAATAATGCACCAAAAAATTCGAGGAGACCGAAATTTAATAGAAGCGGCAGCAATAAACCTGCCAGGAGAAATGTAGTAAATAGTATAGGGATCAAATCATAGATTAAAAGCGCGCCCGTATTCTCTGAATATACCGGTTCCAGACCAAACTCAAATAATGTAATAATAGCAAAAACTGTTCCAAGCAAACGGGCTGCCACCCAAAATTTACTGACATTCAGTAATTTGTTCAAATATGGGCTGTTCAAGATAAATCCCGGTTTAAAAATTACTGCCATCAGTGAGCCAATTACTGAAAGAGCCATTATAATAACAGTAATTGAAGGAATGGAATCTCCCAGTAATCCATTAATTTGATTTGCTAAATAAGCAACCGGGATGGTAATCCCATCATCTCCTTGAATCGGTACCATAAAAAGTAAAACCCCGACCAGTGAAGGAATTAAAAATTTTAAATAGTCCCCGGCTGTGTAGGATGCCCTTTCCTCCTGCTGAACCTTCTTTGAAAGACTGCTCATTCGTTTTGCCCCCTTTTATTTTTCTTGTTTTAACTCCCCTGCTGTCCTGACTTACTCAAAAAACAGCTCTTGTTCAGCATACAAAACTTCCAGTTCCTGCTGTCTTTTTGCAATTCTTTCATAATCCCGTTCTTCGATGCCTGCAATCATTACCTCCAGTATACTAATTACGGAAGCTATTGAATGATGTCCAGAATCCATAAGCTCATCCGTTGTAAGTGTAACTGCTGCCATCTGCCCGATTGGCGAAAGCTGGCGGTCTGTTATGGCAACAATCCTGGAACCTTGCCTTTCAGCAATAGAAGCAAGCTTTAACGCTTCTTTCCGGTATCGAGGAAAAGAAAAAATGACAACGGCCGATTGCTCTGTTAAATCACACACATCCTCAGGAAGAAAGCCGCCAGGACTTGAGATAAAAACATTTCCCCTTATTTGTTTAAGTGTGTAATAAAACCAGTATGCAGCGGCAAAAGAACTGCCAAAACCCCCAATATAAACCCTGTCTGCCTGTATTAATGCATTAATCGCTTCCCAAACTTCCCTTTCATCAACCTGATCAAGCAATTGCAGAAGTATTTTCCTCTCTTGATCAATGACTCTCCTAAACAGGTTCTCTTTCTCAGCATTTTCTATGACTGAGTCATTTTCAATGTAATCCTGCTGTTTCCCGGCAAGCCACTCTTTTCTGATTCGATCCTGCATTTGGGAATAACCGCTGAACCCAAGTGCATACGCAAGACGAATGACTGTTGTCTCACTGACTCCTGCATTTCTCCCGACTTGAAATGCTGTTAATAAAACTGCTTCATCAGCGTGCTCCAAAATAAATTCAGCAGCTTTCCTCTGTCCTGGGGAGAGTGAGGAATAGCTTTCTTTAATCATCTGGCTCATTGTTTTCTTATCCATGCCGGCTCCTCATGAATAGTGAAGGAAAAACTTCTTATGCAAAGTATAAAGCATGAAATGCTTCCCAAACAAGAAGAATTTCCACTATTCTAAATTATTTTTATCTAAATCCATCTAGGAATCTATCTTCTACATGAAGGGAATCCTTCTTTAAGAAAATTTTAAAGGATGAAATACTTCTTTAGCAAGAGAAATATGTATTTTTAACAAAAATATTTTATTTTTATGCATTATAACCCTTAAAAACTGCCAGAAGTTTCAGTGATCACCTTATAATTAAAAAAACCACTAAAGAGTGTCTTTAGTGGTTTTAGTGTTATAAAAACATGCTCATATTCATTGTCGTAATAACAGATTGATCTGGAAGTATTGTTCTTGATGCAATTTTCCACTGATTACTTTCTTTTCTTACGATATCATTTCTCTCGCCAAACATCTCTTCTATATCATGGGTTGACCCTCTGCTTCTTTTGAATAAAAAATAACTTCTCACTTTAAATTCATCAGGATCTTTCGTGCTCTCAACCATGATATTTGAGATAAAGTGACGCTGCCTGGTGGCCGGATTCTCCACCCATGCAGACTTTGTATATAGACGATTTACCCGTGTAGTTAACGACTTCTTTGTTTCCTCAAAGAATGAAGCATCTTTGGATACATTATCGGCTCCTACTCCTTCAAGTGTTTCCCTAAGAGGCATTCTATATGTGAGATCGTCAGACAATAGGTCAAGCCACTCTTTATATTTCCCATTATCCAAATAGTAAGCTTCCAGGTTAAGAAGATTAGTTATCTCCATTTGCAAGTGGGCTGTAATTGGAATTGACAAATATGAACTCATTTTACAGCCTCCTTTACAAAGAGGTCTTTTGAAATTAGCTTAAACCAATTCTCATGCATACTTCTCGAAATAGCATCTAAATAAGTGGTTGGATAGGCGATTCCCGGCCCAGGGAAGGATTCATCCGGTTCAACCCTATCAAAACCCATTAAATAATTGCTGACATTATTATAATTCAATTCTTTATCCCTCATCATTAGGCCTTTGCTGACTTCAACAATCCTTGCCCACGTTTCTGTATCATCTTGTTCAAGAGTGCCGGTAGGGCCAAAGGAACCTAAATATCCCCTATAAGCAGCTTCCTTATACTCTTCCGGGGCTGCCTTGTCTATAAGAAACCAGCACCAAACCTCGACTTTTTCAGGTCCTATAGGCCTCCACATCCTAAAATTCAAATAATTATGCAGATGCCCTTCAGTCCCATGAATGGGACTTACAAATGAAAGATTAGGGTAAACTCCTCCAACAAAAACGGTTACTCCAGATAAGATTTCATCCTGTTCCGGTGTCAGATTCTTTTTAAACATCGGCCACATGGAATCAGGAGTGCCTTGATAAGGAACTCTGGCTTTACCTGTTTTAGAAGTGATGACATTTATGCCATGTCCATTTTCGGTAACTATCTGGTGCCCATATCCGGCATATAGGGGATCTTCCGGACTGATTCCAAGCTCGACTGTGGACCTGTGGGTTGTTTGGACATGGTAAGGATCTGCTGCAAAATTTTCTGCCGTTGCCTTCCAATTCGCTTTTGCTACCCAACGCTGCGGAAGACCTCTCACTTCCATTCCACCGTCACTTCTGCCTAGCAATATATCAAAATACCATTTCATATCACCTAAATATTCTTCCAATGGCATAGCTGCAGGGTCCAGGCAACCAAAAATCATTCCCTGATAACTTGCGACTTGAGGAATTTCTCTTAAACCCCACTCTGATTTATCCATTTCTTCTCCATAAACCTTATTGCCTGCTACAATTCCAATTAATTCACCATCTAAGTTATAGCTCCAGCCATGATAAGGGCAAGTGAAGTTTTTTTTATTTCCATGATCAGCCGTGCATAACTGTGTCCCCCGGTGGGTGCAGGAGTTTAAATAACCTTTAATTTCACCTTTCCTATTTTTCACAAGCAGGACCGGGTCATTAACCATCCATCTGGTAACATAACTGCCTGAATCTTTAAGTTCTGTTTCATGAGCAAGAAACTGCCAAGTGTGCCCAAAAATCTTATCAATTTCCAGTTCATAAATATCTGGATCTGTAAGCACCCATTGCGGAAACAAGCCCTGCTCCATTTTTTCCTTCAATAACTGAAATGCCTTTTCGTCCAATGTTTTTTTTATCATGTCTCAGGATCCCCTCCGAGTATATTAAAATTCATTCATAACCTTTTCTCACCTTACTTAATCATGCTCGGCAAAAATGTTACTATTTCTGGGAAAATAATGAGTATGATAGTTAACACCGCCATCGTACAAATTGCTGGAATTACTCCTCTAAAGATTTTTTCAATCGGAACATCCTTCACTACCCCACTAATAATATAAACACTTAATCCCAGAGGCGGAGTTAATACACCAATATTAATAAGCATGATCATAATGATTCCAAACCATAAGCCATCAAAGCCTAATTGAGTAATAATCGGATATACTATTGGAAGTGTTAGTGTCATTATGGCAATACCTTCAAGAAACATCCCTAATATGAAATAAACAACCAGGATTAAAGCCAATATTACGTACGGAGATACATCAAGCCCTCCTACCAGCGTAGTCAAATACATTGGAATTTGGCTTAAAGCTAAAAACTTCCCAAATAAAGCCGCCCCAATTAAAATCAAAAATAACATAACTGTTAATCTCAAAGTCTCATCCAAAGATGATAGTAAGCCTTTAAATTTCAAACGTTTAGTTAGTAGAGTAAGTACAAATGCTCCAATTGCACCAATACCTCCAGCTTCACTCGGAGTAAATACGCCAAAATATATACCGCCAATGCTTATTGCAAATATTAGCAGAAATGGCCAGATGCCTCTTAAAGAAGAGAATTTTTCTTTCGTGGTAGAAACTACCTGTTTTGTTGGAGCGATTTCAGGATTCAAGCGGACTTGTATATTAATCATCAGCATAAATAAGAGTGTCATTAGGATACCAGGCACAAGACCTCCTATTAATAATGGCCCAATGGGTTCAGAAGTTAGTGCACCGTAAATTATCAGCAGGACACTCGGAGGTATCAGCACTCCCAATGTACCGCCAGCTGCTACTGCTGCAGTAGAAAAGGGTTTTTTATATTGATATTCATTCATTTCAGGAATGCATATTTTTGACAATGTCGCTGTTGTGGCATTAGATGAGCCTGAAATTGCAGAAAAGATGGAAGCTGCACCAACTGTTGCAATTGCTAATCCGCCTCGAAAATGGCCAATCCACTTATCAACAGCAACAAAAAGATCTTTGCCTAAACCTGTATTTGACATAAACATTCCCATTAAAATAAATAGGGGGATAACACTTAAACCATAATTATTGGCAGACCCAAATGCAGAAGAGCCTAATTGGGATAAACCCACACTCCAATCAGACAGCCATGAAACACCTAAAAAACCAACGAGGAATAGTGAAAGACCAACTGATACCCTTAAAAGAATCAGAGTGAGCAACAACAAGATGCCAATAACACCAATTACCTCAGGACTCATTTTTATTCACCGCCTTTATGAATGACTGAAAAGCATCTAATAGAAAAGTCAGGGTAAAAGAAAAAGCACCAATTACTGTTAAACCTATAAAAATATACAGCGGTAATCCTAAATCTCCACTTAACTCATTTCCCTGCCAGGTCCTCTTGGTATACTCGATTAATTGCCAGGTTGTTAGGGACATTAGAGTGAATAGAATAAGAGAAGCCGCTCCACTCAATACGGCCTGAACCTTATTAGGCATTTTACTTGTCAAAAAATCAATCTCAATATGATCTTTGAATATTTGCCCTGAGCCAAGACTAAAGAAAATCATCAAAGCGAGTGCCAGACCGGTTAATTCATATGTTCCTGTTATCGGATTATTGAAAAAGTATCTCCCTATTACATCTGCAGTAGTTAGAAACATTAACAAGAAAAGCAATATGCTGGAGACTTTATGCAGGATATTGTTAATTGCCAGGGTTAGTTTTTCTAGAAAAAGTGTCAATTTTTGAAAAAAGGAAAGCTCGCTGGGAATTACCTTGCCCAACGAGATATTTTTCTGTAATTCTTGTTCCATTTATATCACCTCACAGTGTATTACTACTTGCTCTCTATTAACTTAATCGTTTCATCATAGATTTTTTGGCTATCAACATCTTTTTTCTCCATTTCGGATAACCAATTTTCCGTTACACCTTTTGATGCATCTTTAAATTTCTGTAAGTCTGAATCTGATAAATTAATGAACTCCGTGCCTCCATCTTTTGCTTCTTTCTCTGCCAGTTCTTTTTGTTTATCGAATGCAGCACCGGCTTTTTCTGCCATTGGAACGCCGATTAGTTCATTTATCATTTCTTGATCTTCTTTAGGGATCTTGTCCCAGCTATTCTTATTCATTGCAACATAATAAATGCTCGTATTAAAATCCCCCAGAGTAACATAATCCACTACATCAAATAAGTTAAAGTCTTTGATTGCTGCAACTGGCAGAACGCCACCATCTATCACTCCCTTTTGCATAGCATCATAAATCTCCGGCGCAGGAAGTGAAACAGGAGTTGCTCCCCATGACTCGATCATTTTCCCAGCTTCTACTGATGGTGTTCTTAACTTCAAGCCCTTAGCATCTTCAAAACTTCTTACAGCTTTCCCTTTTGTAATAATTGCATAAGGATCAGCAGCATGTACCCAAAGCAGCTTTACGTCGTCATATTCTTTCTGAATTTCCGGGAAAGTGTCATACAGTTTTTGAGCTACAACACTTAATTCAGCACCGTTGCCCCCAGTAAGAAATGGCAGCTGCAGAACAGAATGAACTGGGAATTTCCCTGCATTGTATCCCTGTAGTCCCCAACCTGCATCCATGATCCCTGTAACTATGTTGTCATAAGTATCTTTAGGGCCTCCCAAGGCTCCGCCAGGGTATATTTTAAATTTCACTCTATTTTCTGTAACCTTTGCAACCTCTTCACTAAAAGGTGCCATAGCTAATTTGTCCTGGACATGATCTGGGGAATTCATATGTCCCATTTTAAATTCGAGCCCTTTCCCATCAGCCTCAGCCTCACCGCCAGAAGTGCTTGAACAAGCAGTGAAAACCATCAGCATCAATATCATCAAAATCGCAAATGAAAACTTTGTAGTTTTTTTCACTTCTTTTCTCCCTTTCTGCCTATTAAATTTTTCATTAAAATACTGGCATTTTTATAAATAAAACGCTTTCATTTTAATCATTAAGAATGTATAAACAGCCAACTATTTTATAGACCTCCTTCCGTTTTGAATATATTAAATTTTTTATATTTTCTTATTTTTATGTTATTTCATTGTTTATTCAGCAACAAGGGGTCAGTTGCTCTATGTGCAACATATTAAAAATTTTTTATTTTTTCCATAAAACAAAAAAACTCATAATGAGTGCTAAAGGCGCCTCATTATGAGCTGCAAAGAAATAATTAAACTGACAAACCGGCAGAATTCATATTAAAATTATATCCAGGAATTTCAAATGGAAGACCAACATAATTCTCTGCCAGGCTAGTCGATGCGGCAATGGATGATGTCACATAATCCAGTTCTGCGAGTTGAATTTGATATTCATAGGATGAATGGTTGACATCTCGATGCAGCATGGTTGTCATCCAATAGGAGAATCTTTGTGCCTTCCAGATTCTGCGCAGGCATATTTCAGAATATTGGTCAAGAATCTCTTGTTTGCCTGATTGATAGAACTGCAGCAGGCCATTTGACATGACGTATACATCCGAGATAGCAAGATTTAATCCCTTGGCTCCTGTAGGCGGTACGATATGTGCTGCATCGCCGGCAATAAATAAACGTCCATGCTGCATGGTTTCACAAACAAAACTTCGCATAGACACGATATTTTTTTGTATGATTGGACCTTCCTTCATTTTTAATCCATCTTCACTATCAACCCTGGCATGCAGTTCCGTCCATATCCGGTCGTCTGACCAATTCTTTATATCATCATTTGGATCTACCTGAAGATAATGGCGCTGGACTTCTGGTGAACGTGTACTTATTAGGGCAAATCCTCTTTCATGGTTTGTGTAAATTAGTTCGGGATTTACCGGCGGGGTTTCAGCCAAGATACCAAGCCATCCAAAAGGATATACTTTCTGCTTTTCTGTACGGATGATATTTGGAATGGCCTGGCGGCTGGGCCCATGGAAACCATCACAGCCAGCTATAAAATCGCATACAATTTCATTTCCCATTCCTTCCTTCTTAAAGCGAATCTTAGGCTCTTCTGTTTCAATATCATGTAAACTCACATGATCAGCATTAAAAATAATTTCCCCGCAAGCCTGCACCCTTGCAGCAACTAAATCCTTGATGACCTCGTGCTGCGCATATACAGTAATCCTTTTGCCGCCTGTCAATTCTTCCATGTTGATCCGATGCCTATTTCCATTAAATTGCAGCTCTATGCCCTGATGAATATGCCCCTCTATCAACATTCTTTCTCCTACTCCCGATGCATTCAGCAAATCCACTGTCCCCTGTTCCAGCACTCCTGCACGGATGGTGCCTTCAATTTCTTCCCGCGACCTTTTCTCAATTACAATTGTTTCAATTCCCTGCAGATGCAGTAAATGAGACAACATTAGTCCTGCAGGTCCAGCTCCAATAATTCCTACTTGTGTACGCAAACTACCAATCTCCTTTTTTGCTTTTTATATGTTAACGCTTTCAACACCATGTTATAATATGAATATTCTGAATAGAAGAAACTTTTTCTTCTATATGGAACAATTATGAATTTTTTGGAGTGGTTTGTTTGGCTACCAGTAAATCGTTATTACAATCAGTCCAAAACGGACTTTCCATTATCAAATTGTTTACAAAAGATAAGCCTCTATGGGGGATAACAGAAATCTCACGCGAGCTAAATGTACCCAAAAGTTCTGTTAGCCGCTTAGTTGCAGATTTGACAGAGGAAGGTTATTTGGAAAAATACGGAAAACAATACCGCCTTGGATTAACCCTTTTATGTTTAGCTGGCGTCCTGACTACTCATTTGGAAATACATCGGGAAGCGGCAGAGCCATTAAACTCACTGGTAAATAGAATAGGAGAAACAGCTCACATCTCCGTATTGGAAGGTGACAGAATCATATATTTACTAAAAACTGAATGTAAACACCCAGTCAGGCTCCTTTCATACATAGGCAAAGACAATCCTGCCGTATGCACGAGTTCTGGACTGGTGTTGTTAGCTCACCAGCCTATGGAGAAAACGATAGAGGTGATTGGCAATGGGCTTCCGAAGATGGGACCGAACAGTTTTACTAACCAGGAAGAACTTTTACAAGAGATTCATTACATAAAAGAAAAAGGGTTTGCAATTTGTATAGATGTACTTCATACAGATGCAGTCAGTATTGCTGCACCTGTCAAAGATTATACCGGTAAGGTCATTGCTGCAGTTAGTGCAGCCGGCCCAAGACAAAGAATTTCGGAAAGCAAAATGATGGAAATCGTATCGGAAATCACCAAAACAGCAGAGGCTATTTCAAAAAGATTAGGGTATCTTGAATCAGTTTTTATTGATATTTAAAGTAAGGGGGAGATTAAATGGAGAATTTGCCAGCTGGGAGAGTTTCCTCACTAAGGAATGCATTAAGACTATTAAATCTCTTCACAATGGAGGAGCCAGAACTAAGTTTAAGCGAACTTAGCGAAAAGATAGGCGTTGGAAACAGCACCATTTATCGATTGACATTTACACTAATGCAAGAAGGCTTCCTTGCGAGAGATCCTGTATCTAAAAACTTCCGGCTCGGATCCTCTATTTTAGCAAAAGGAACGACAATTCTGTCCCAATATGATATCTGTAAATGTTCACCTGACATTCTGAAGAGATTAGTTCAAGAGACAGGTGAAACCGCACATTTGTCTACCTTGACAGATAATAGAGTCATCTACTTACAAAAAATGGATGCTGTAAACTATGTACACCTCCTTTCACATGCTGGCAAGCGAAACTACATCCACTGTACAAGTTCAGGACAAGCAATACTAGCTTTCCAGCCTGAGGAAGTGATTAAGGGAGTAATTGAAAAAGGACTGCCAAAGTTAACTGATTACACGGTTACTAATCCACAAAAACTAAAATTCCTACTTTCTCTGATTAAAAAAAACGGCTATGCTTTTAGCAGGGAAGAAATGCATAAGGGTGTATCATCTATTGCCTCTCCTGTGTTTTCTCAACCAGGAATGGCCTCTTATTCAATAAGCATTGCAGGTCCCTCCTCGAGAATCAATCATCAAAGTGCCCCTGAGCTGGCGAAGATAGTAAAGAGGGCTGCAAATGAACTTTCTGAAAAAATAATAAATCGCAACTTATGTATTTGACTAAAATATAAATGCGCCCGTCCCTTTGGGGACAGGCGCATTAATTATGTGATCATTGATTTTTCAAACGGACAGCTTCATCATAGATCTCCTTGCCAGGAAGCCCTTTGGCTTTCATTTCATCAATCCACTTACTATAAACAGGCTGCAGGGCTTTTTCCCATTCTGCTTTTTCATCATCAGATAGCTCATAAACTTCTATTCCGGCTTCCTCCGCTTGCTTCCAGCCCAGATCACCGTCTTCATCATACACAGCACCAGCTTTCATAGCCACTGATTCCCCCATTAGATTCTCTATAGCTTTTTGATCCTCAGGGGATATGTTTTCCCAGGTTTTGGAGTTCATAACCATGAATAAGCTGCTCGTATAGAAATCCCCTTTGGTTATATACTTTGTGACATCAGACAATTGGAAGTTTGTTATCACCGATGCAGGAGCTAAAGCTCCGTCAACGACTCCTTTCTGCATGGCTTCATATACACCATCCATAGGAATGGATACAGGGGTAGCTCCAAACGTCTCAAGAATAGCTGTTCCAGCAGGAGAAGGGGTTCGAATCTTCAATCCATTTAAATCTTCCATTTTCTTTATAGGTTTTTTCGTAGTGAAAATTTGGGCTGCATCATTCTTAAATAACCAGGCGACTTTAGTCTCTGCATGTTCTTCAGCTATTTCAGGGAATTTTTCATACAATGACCAGAAAATACGGGTACCGTCTTCCGCATTTTCCCCCATAAACGGCAGTTCTGTGACACCTGTTAAAGGGAACTTCCCAGGAGTATTGGCATGCAGTGCCATTGACATAGCTGCCGTACCTGTAACCGCCAAGTCATATTGTTCATTTGCTTTTCCCAGGGCACTCCCGGAATAAATAGTCCCTTTGACTCTTCCTTCAGTTGCTTTTTCAACCTCTCTCAAAAAAGGCTCAATAACATCCGAATGCTGCGGATGCTGGCCTGGCATAAAGCTGGACACAGCCAGATCAACAGTTTTTTCACCTTTCGCTGCGGTATTATTGGAAGAGCCGCTACATGCTGTTAAAGCAAAAGCCATTAAACTTGCAACTCCCAAAATGCCAATACGTCTAATAAATTGCTGATTCTTTCCCACTGCGTTACACCCCTTTTTCTTTTGGCAGTTTAAGATTTTCTGATTTTTTTAGAATGATGTTAAGCAATTCTCGATTTGTGCTTCATTGGAATGAGCCTATTCACCATTTTCTTTGAAATTTTAGCCTTGCGGCAGCCTGACATCCACTACCGCTGACTTGCCTTCATGTTTGACGGCATGAATAGCTTTTAACAGGGTATCTTTTAGTTCTTTTGGCTTTTCAACAATAAAGGCGAATGTCCCGCCAGCAGATTTAGCGATATCAGCGTACCTCGCCGCTGGATTGAATTTAACAAAAAATTCATCTGTTTGTTGAGCGATTCCATTTGGATGCACTCCTAATGTAGAAAGTTTTGGTGCTGTCCAGCCATCATTGTTGTAAATAATCGTTAAGAAAGGAGTTTCATATTTTCCTGACATCCAGTGCAAAGGAGTTGGATTACTGAACATAAAACTTCCATCACCTGTCAATGCAACAACAAGCTTATCTGGTGCGGCCAGCTTTGCACCAAATGCAGCTCCCCCGCTCCAGCCTAAGGAGCTTGCTCCTGGGCTAAAGTAAGTACCCGGCTTATTCCTTGGCAGATGTCTTGTAACTGTTGAGAAATTTGTTATGGCCTCACTAATGACTATGTCTTCATCATTGAGAACCTCCCTTAAACAGCCTGTCAGCATTTGTGGTGTAATGGCTGATTCCTCGCCGGGATACTCCATTGCCTCCCATTCAAGTCTTTGTGCTTTGTGAATCCTTGAAATGGCTGTATATCTATTTGAAACGGACGATTCATCTATTAATCTCTGATGCTTATTAATGTAGGAATTAATTTGTGAGAGGGCAATGAAGGAATCTGCTTTAAAGAATCCTTCCGCCGGGATATACCAAAGCGGGATTTTTTCCTTTAAAGGGTCTATGTCAATGATTATAATTTCGGAATTCTCAGAGGGTTTATTTTTATATGGAATCCATGGAACATCGCTGTCTACTACAAGAATAAAGTCGGCGTCTTCCAAATGTTTATTCTGATGTGGTTCATTCCATGTATAACCTATATGCATCGGATGATCAGATGGGAAATTCATATAGCTGGGCACTGATTCAAGTACAGGTATTGCCAGTCTTTCAGATAACTTAATTAACTGTTGTACACTTCTCTGGTTCCTCCCTGCGTATGAAGTAACAATTAAAGGTTTTGCTGCTTTCAGCAATCGGCCTGCTATTTCCTGTATTCTATCATCTGGTATGGCAGAAGGAGAAATGCACCCCCATCTATTATGATCAATTTCATAAGGGTCAATTTCTTCTTCCATTACTTCACGCGCAGCCATTAAGTATGCAGGCCCTTTAGGATCACTCTTAGCAATTTGAATTGACCGAGTTACCACTTGTTTGATATTTTTACCAGTTCGTATTTCATTGTCGTATTTCGCATATCCTCTTACGATTCCCCTTTGATCAAACGAATCCTGCAGCCAATGAATATACTCATTTCGGCTTCCCTTTAATTCCCCCTCCTGTGTAGCTGGTGATGTTCCAGCAAATATCAGAATTGGGATTCTTGCCTTTGCAGCATTATGTATAGCCCCGCCCAAGTTCTGTGTCCCACAGTCAACATGAACAATAACAGCCTGCGGCTCTCCAGTAAGCATGGCATATCCATGTGCAGCACTCATAGCAACAAATTCGTGAGGACAAGTAATAATTTGAGGTGTATCCTTATCTTCTAATTTAGCTTTGGCAAAGCTTTCAATGATGGCGGGATGGTCACTTCCCAAATTGGCAAAAATATATTTCACCCCATTTTCCTGTAAAGTTTCCAGCATTGCGTCAGCTGCTGTATATATTGTCTTATAGTTTGAAGCTATGCTTGTTTCTTTTTTCACTTCCTGAACACTCACATTCTCTCCTCCTATCGTAATCGTTTTTGCCTAAACCATTTTTAAGCGCTTACATAACTGTTTAATTAAATCCTATCACATGGTAAAATATATGAAAAATATTAATTTTCTAATATTTATATACTTTTTAAGTATACTTAAGACAAGGAGCCGGTTTGTATGGATTTAAGGCAGCTCAAATATTTCATTACAATTGTAGAAGAAGGACAAATTACCCTTGCAGCGAAAAAGTTGAATATGGCGCAGCCTCCCCTGAGCCAGCAGTTAATAAATTTAGAAAAAGAGCTTGGAACAAAATTGCTTATTCGTAATGGAAGAACACTTGAATTAACTGAAGCCGGAGAAATTCTATATAAAAAAGGGAAAAAGCATTTATATAACTTCGATGATATTATCACTGAAGTAAAAGAAGCAGGAGGAGGATTGCGCGGAACTCTCAATATCGGTACAGCTATTTCTTGTATATGCCATCTGCCGGAACGAATACACCACTTTCAAGCATATTATCCTCACATCACTTTTAAAATATGGGAAGGCGATCCATTTCGTTTATCTGATTACATTCTTGACCGGCAAATTGAGCTTGCAATCGTTCGTTCCCCAATCGAAAAGAAAAATTTCTCATATATCTCAATCGAGGAAGAACCCTTTGTTTGCATACTTCCTAAAGAGTGGGCAGTTGGCAGTAATACGAATTCTGTGACTATGGAAGAACTCTCTGTTTTGCCTTTAGTAGCTTTGCATCGAGTAAACGGAGAAGGTATTTATGAAATGCTTCTTGAAGAATTCACCAAAAGGGGATTAAAGCCAAAAATTGTTGCAGAGTCTCCAAATACCACCATCCTATTATCATTAGTTGAGTCAGGGGCCGGTGCAGTTATTCTTCCCTTATCAGCTTCAGCATCTTACTCCCGAGATAATCTTAAAGTTCTTTCAATTAATGATTGCCGCCTTACCACAGGAACTTATGCTATTTGGCTGAAAAACGGTTATTTATCACAGATCGCCAAACGCTTCCTGGAAACATTCAACAAGAACAGCCATCATATCCTAAATAAATTTTAAAATTGAGCAAAGATTCAAAACCGTAATTAAGCACAAAGAAGCTGTATAAATCTGCATTTACACAGCTTCTTTATCATTTTATTAGTTTGCATATTCTCGTTCTGTGGTCTCACCATTACATGATACATTTGCTTTTTCAAAGGTAATAAGTGCATTCCAGCTTCCTGAGGATTGTCCATCCGCCAAATAGGATGGGGTACAATTATCTTGCAGCATGCTGAAAAGCATCGCCAAATGGCGTCCACCCGATTCAACTTTCGCCATTCTCGCATATTCAGGAAGCATTTGGTAAGCAGACTTGTAGTCATTATTCATTACAAACTCTACAAACTGCTTATCAAGGGCATGTTCTGCGATAGTCGGCTTGTTATGCCTGCCCCTAACCAGATTATGAGATAAGGCACCGCTCGAAACAAATACAATCCGCTTTTGGCTTTCACGCAGAACCTTTGCAATTACCTGTCCCCATTGATAGGTTTCCTCAATGCTTGCCGCTAATGTAACTGAAAGGTTAATGACTGGTATATCCTCTTTTGGAACAAGGTATCTCAGAGGTACCACACTCCCATAATCCCATACATAATATGGATCATTTACGCCCTGTACTTGCAGGCCGGCAGCTTTTCCAGCACTCACCAATTCATTCGCCAGCATTTCATCTCCTGGATAGGAGTAGGGAACATCTTTAATTAAGTCAGGTGCTTCTATTGCTGTTAAGATCCCTTTATGTATTGGTGTACCATCAACATAGTGAAAAAATGTCGACGGCCAGTGACATGAAACAAGCACAATCGCATCCGGTTTAATTTGTTCAATATCCTTGGCCAATTCCTTCATTGCAGTTACCATTGGCTGCTGGAAGTCAGGAACCTGGTCTTCATGGCAAATACTTGGAACATGGGGTACGAGCATACATAGCTCAATCGTCATTCATCTGATCCTCCTTTAAAAAGTTTTTTCTCGCTAAAAGATAACTAAACGATTAGCTTTCATTTTTCTGACATTGGCTTCCCCGCTTTTCCCCAGTGCGTTTTAGGGATTTCTGTCACAATCACTCTTACTGTTTCTTTAGGGGCATCTAATGTTTCTGAAACCGCATTTGTAATATTCTGAATTACTTCAGCAACCTTTTCCTTCGGTCTGCCTTCAATGATTTGAACATTGATAATTGGCATTTTCTTTTCATCTTCTTTCTATATTAAATGTTAGACGGATTCCTCACTCTTTTACTGTGAATGTCACTTCGCCAAGACCATCAAATTTGCCGCTGACAAAATCGCCTGCTGCAAGCATACTTGCCCCAGTAAGTGCCCCAGTGAGAATCACATCACCTTTTCGCACTATTTCGCCTTTTCTTGAAAGCATATTTGCAAGCATGGCAATTGAATTAGCAGGATGACCTAAAACTGCTGCACCTGCTCCCAAATCTTTCATTTCTCCGTTGATTGATAGTGTGGCGCCTACTAAATCAAGATCCAGTTGATCAGGTTTCTTTAATGATGTACCAAATACGACACGTGATGTTGAAGCATTATCAGCAATTACATCCGGAAGGGTAAAATTAAAGTTCTCATAACGGCTATCAATAATTTCCAGAGCCGGCAGCACATATTCTGTCTTTGCAAGCACTTGGGCACCTGTTACACCCGGCCCTTCGATATCTTCACCGATCACAAACGCGATTTCAGCCTCTACTTTAGGATGTATCAACTCATGGAAAGACAATTCCCCGCCATTTTCAATGAGCATATAATCAAATACATATCCATATATCGGCTCATCCACATTCATTTGTTTCATCTTCGCCTGACTGGTTAAGCCCATCTTAGGGCCTATAATCTTCTTCCCCTCTGACATCTTGATATTTACCAGCTCTTGTTGGACCAGATAACCTTCCTCAACTGTTAGATTAGGGTTGATTTCTGAGGTAATCTTAATTACTTCACGCTTTTCAACTTCAGCTGCTACTAAATATTGAGCAATTTCCTTATATTCTTGATTAGGCATTTAATTTCCTCCTTATCAGACGCCGGCACCTAGTTTTTTCTTTGATATCTCTGCTGCCACATCAATAATCATATCTTCCTGGCCTCCAACAACATTTCTCTTTCCAAGTTCTATTAATATATCCCGTGAATCAATTCCAAATCTTGCTGCTGCCCGCTGTGCATGCAGCAAAAAGCTGGAATAGACACCTGCATAGCCAAGAACCAGGCTATCCTTTGTTATTTCTTGGGGTTTTTGTAAAATTGGCGCTACCAAGTTTTCTGCAATATCCATCATTTTATAAATATCCACACCAGTTTTAATTCCAAGACGGTCTAAAACAGCAACAAGCACTTCAGTCTGGGTATTTCCTGCTCCTGCGCCTAGACAGCGAATGCTTCCGTCAATCCTTGTAGCCCCTGCTTCAATAGCAGCAAGAGTATTACCCATTGCTAAAGAAAGGTTATTATGGCCGTGGAATCCAATATTGACCGATAAGCTGTTTTTCAGTGCATAAATTCTTTCTGTCACTTGATGCGGCAGCAAGGCACCTGCAGAATCCACTACATATACTGTATCTGCTCCATAGCTTTCCATCAGCTTTGCCTGTTCAACAAGCTTTTCTGTTGGCGCCATGTGGGACATCATTAAAAATCCTACCGTTTCCATACCCAAATCTTTTGCCAATGCAATATGCTGTGGTGAAACATCTGCTTCTGTAACATGGGTGGCGATTCTTGCCATCTTTGCGCCTAAACGGGCTGCTTCTTTTAACTCCGGCATTGTCCCAATTCCAGGCAATAGCAAAACAGCAATTTTAGAATTAGTAACCGAAGCCGCAGCTGCTTCAATTAACTCCATTTCATTCATAAGCGATAAGCCATATTGTAAAGAAGAACCGCCCAAACCGTCGCCATGGGTCACTTCAATGTAAGGGACATTTGCTTCATCCAATCCACGGGCCACTTGTGTTACTTGCTCAACTGTAAATTGGTGTCCTACTGCATGGCTTCCGTCACGCAATGCCACCTCTGTTATTAAAATATCTCTGTTTAGAGTCATTTCCGGCTCATCTCCTTTCTTAGACAGTTACCTTGTTGATTTTATTCTTTGCCCACTCTTCAGCCACTTTTACGGATGCAGCTGTCATGATATCAAGGTTTCCGGAATATTTAGGTAAATAATCCCCTGCGCCTTCCACCTCAAGAAAAACGGTTACCTTATTGCCGTCAAAAATTGGCTCCTGTCTCAAGCGATAACCTGGAACATAGGACTGAACCTGCTTTTCCATTTCTTGAATTGAAGCAATAATCTCTTCTTCCTTGACTTTTTCTCCTTCAACTAAAACATGAACGGTATCTCTCATTAATATCGGAGGTTCTGCAGGATTTAATATGATAATTGCTTTCCCTTTTTTTGCCCCGCCGATTTTTTCGATTCCTCTGGAAGTAGTCTGTGTAAATTCATCGATATTTGCCCTTGTACCGGGACCTGCACTTTTTGAAGAGATTGTGGCAACAATTTCTGCATACTTTACAGGCTGCACCCTATTAATGGCATGAACCATTGGAATTGTTGCCTGTCCTCCGCATGTTATTAGATTGATATTATTTGCTTCCAAATGCTCCGAAATGTTTACAGGAGGTACCACAAAGGGGCCGACTGCCGCCGGTGTTAAATCCAAAACCTGCTTCCCGGCTTCTCTTAATAGCTTTGCATGTCTGATATGCGCTTTTGCAGAAGTGGCATCAAATACGATGTCTGCCAATTCCGGTCTTTCGAGGAATCCTTTTATTCCATTATCAATGGTATGATAGCCAAGCTCCCTTGCTTTTTTCAACCCATCAGACTCAGGGTCAATTCCGATAACTGTCGTGAGTTCAAGCACTTCAGAACGATGGAGCTTTAACATTAAATCTGTCCCTATATTACCGGAACCCAATACAGCAACTTTAACCTTTCCCATAACGCTCCCCTTTCTTTATTAAAGAAATGTTTTCAGGCTAATTAATCATAACCGCCATCTCCCGCGGGTGTTTACCGGAAGAGGATAACAATGATTTTTTAAAAATGTACGCTTACCTGGCCAATATGAGCAAACCGTGCTGTAAAGATATCTCCTGCATTAGCTTCAACAGCTGCAGAAAGGGCTCCTGATAGAATCACTTCCCCCTTCTTTAGGGAAATATCAAAATCTGCTAATCTATTTGCAAGCCATGCTACGCAATTGATCGGATTGCCTAATGCTGCCGCACCAACACCTGTATTGGCAACCTCTCCATTTTTCATCAATACCATTCCGATTAACTCCAGGTTTATATCCGAAAGCCTCGCTGGCTTTCCTCCTAAAACATAGAAGCCGGAAGAAGCATTATCTGCAATGGTGTCAGGAAGTTTAATCTTCCAATCTTTGATTCTGCTGTCAACAATCTCTAATGCAGGAACTACGTAATCTGTTGCCTGGATTACATCTAAAGCTGTGACATTTGGCCCCTTTAATTCCTTTTTTAAAACAAACGCAATTTCCGCCTCCACTTTAGGCTGAAGAACCTTCTCGATTGAAATTTTTCCTCCATTCTCAACAACCATGCTATCAAGCAAATGACCATAGTCGGGTTCATCCACTCCCAGCAGCTGCTGCATAGCAAGGGAAGTCAAACCAATTTTTTTGCCGACAATTTTTTTGCCTCTCTCAATTTTACGCTTAATATTTTCGAGTTGAATTTGATAAGCCTCTTCTATCGTAAGCCCGGCATTATCGGAAGTGATTGGCAGGACCCCAGTACCTGAAAACTCTGCCCCTTCAAGCTGAGCAGCATATTGTTTTATATTTGCACCCATAACATGCTCTCCTATCTACAATTTAATGGTAATATTGGATAATTCGGAGTAGAAATCAATGCTGTGCATGCCGCCTGTTCTTCCAATACCGCTGTTCTTCATTCCTCCGAATGGTGTTCTCAAATCACGCAGGAACCATGTGTTCACCCAGATAATTCCTGCTTCAATTTGATGGGAAACACGGTGGGCACGCTTTAAATTGCTGGTCCAAATCGTTGCGCTTAATCCATAGTGTGTATCATTTGCCTGCATAACTACTTCTTCCTCCATATCAAATGGGGTGACTGTTACAACAGGCCCAAAGATTTCTTCACGGATACAGCGGGAATTGCGGCTTAAGTCTGTAATTATGGTGGGCTCAAGATAGTATCCTTTTTCAAGCCCTTCTGGACGCTTACCACCTGTTACAATGGTTCCCCCATCACTTTTGGCGATTTCAACATAGCCCATGACCCGGTCATAGTGTTCTTTGCTGACCAGTGCCCCAACATTTGTATCATCATTCAATGGGTGGCCAACTTTAAGTGCTTTAACCCTTTCAGCAAACCTGCTGACAAATTCATTATAGATCGGTCGTTCTACGTATATACGTGATCCGCACAGGCAAACTTCCCCTTGATTAACAAAGCTGGATTTAATAGTCGTTTCAATTACTTCATCCAAGTCTGCATCAGCAAAAATGATATTAGGATTCTTGCCCCCAAGTTCATATGAAAGTTTTTTCAGTGAATCAGCTGCCGACTTCATAATCGCTGAACCTGTTCCAGGTTCACCGATAAATGAAATGGCATCAATATCAGGATGTTCGGAGATCGCGCCACCTGCAGAATTAGGTCCGAACCCGTGAACAAGATTAACAACTCCATCAGGGACACCGGCTTCTTTACAAATCTCCATTAATACTGTTGCTGTCATTGGTGTCCACTCTGCCGGCTTAATGACAGCTGTATTGCCCATGCCTAAGCATGGTGCCAATTTCCAGGTAAGCAATAATAATGGCAGATTCCATGGCTTGATAATCCCGACAACACCGACTGGACGGCGGTATGCATAATGAAGTGCCTGCTGATCCTGCTGGTAAGCTTCCGTTCCGATTGAAGTAATATAATCAGCATAAAAATGGAAATTGTATGCTGCCCTTGGAATATCGATGCTGTTTGCAAGGGAAAAAGGTTTTCCCGTATCCAAAGTTTCCAGGTGTGCCAGCTCTTCCTGTCTTTCAAGGATCAGGTCTCCTATTCGGCGAAGAATTTTTGAACGCTCTTGCAGAGTCGTATTTTTCCAAGGGCCTTTTAATGCTCTTCTTGCTGCTGCTACAGCATAATCCACTTCTTCCTTACCGCCTTCTGCGACTGTACCCAAAACTTCTTCAGTTGCGGGGTTAATATTTTCAAATGTTTTTTGATTTTTAGAATCAACAAACTGTCCGTTAATAAAATGCTGACAATTAATAGCTTTGATTTTAGCTTCTGTTTGCATGTTAGCCTCCTAAATAACTTTTTTTATTTTCGCAATTTTATGTTAACGCTTACTTTCAGGCTTAACAACACGTTAATTGCTCTATATGCAACAAGGGGTAAATTTTTGAAACTTTTTAAAAACACTCTAAAACCTGAAAGGACAATAGCTTGGCTTTGCAAATTTCTAAATTTTTAAAACATTCCCTTTCCTTTTTTAAACTTCTTTGATATATTTTCCACTATAAAGCAACCATGTTTAACATATAGCAACTTTAAGGAGGATACGAAATGACTTTAAAGACAAACGAGGATAGTCACCTTTCATCTGTAAAAAATGCATTACGTATATTGAGATGCTTTTCAATGGACGAACCGGAAAAAAAAATCAGTGACATTTCGGCATCACTTGGTCTTAATAAAAGCACGGTCAGCCGAACAATGGCTACATTAGCCAGTGAGGGATTCGTGTATAAAGATCCTGAAAGCAAAAAGTATCGTTTGGGGCTGTCAATTCTCTCCCTTGGAGGTATTGTAAACAGCCAAATGGATATATACAGAGAGTCCCAGCCTGTTTTAAATAAAATCGTACAGGAGTTGGGAGAGACTGCCCATATTTCGGTTTTAGATAATAATGAAGTCATTTATTTGCAAAAGGTTGAATGCAATCACCCAGTTAGATTCCTGACACATGTCGGAAGAAGAAATCCCCTCTACTGTACAAGCTCAGGGAAGGCATTGCTTGCCCATGCAAAAGAAGATGTTTTCAATGCAGTTCTAAATAAAGGGCTAGAACAACATACTAAAACGACGATTACTGACCCCGAGAAGCTTAAATTTCATTTATTGCAAATTAGAGAACAAGGGTATTCCTGGAGCAATGAAGAGTATCTTGAAGGGGTAAATTCTATTGCAGCACCAATCTATGATTATAAGGGCAGAGTCATTGCGGCTTTAGCGATTGTAGGCCCAAAACAAAGAATCCAGCAGAGCAAGATTAAGAATTATTCAAAAAGGGTCATAATTGCTGCCAATGAAATATCCAGCCGAATGGGATATTGGAAATAATAGATTAATAAAAACGAGAGGAGAAATTTATATGTTCGATTTTCATACACACTTTATTCCACAGGAGGTGCTTGACTGGGTAAAAGACAATCAAACTGCAGTAAAAGCGGAGTGGGTTAAGAAATCACCTGATAAAGATGAATTTTTGATAGTCAATAATAAATGGGGCTTTGAATTAAAGCCAGAATTTTATCACTTTGATTTATTTAACAAAAAACAATTTAATTCAGGAGTAACTCACTCTTTGATATCACCTATTCCTCAGCTATTTATGTATGACTTTCCTCAAGAAATTACAGCAGAAATTTCTCATGTATATAATCAATCATTAGCTAATTTGGCATCCTCATCATCAGAAAAAACAGCTGCTCTTGCAACCGTGCCATTGAATAACCCTGAAATAGCAGCTGCAGAATTGGAAAGAGCCATTAATCTAGGGCTAAAAGGAGCCATTATTGGACCTGGTCTATCAGAGAGAATGCTTTCGGATGAATATTTCAAACCATTTTTTGAAACGGCAAACAGAATGAAAGCCATTCTTTTCATTCACCCGCTTTTAAGTGAAGATCCTCGCCTCAAAACAAAAATGATGCCAAATTTAATTGGGGTTCCTTGGGAAACTACTGTTTGTGCAACAGATATCTTACTTAGCGGGATGATTGATAACTTTCCAGATGTAAAGATTTTATTTGCTCATGGTGGAGGTTTCCTTCCTTACCAGATTGGGCGGCTTGATAAAGGCTATGAACAATGGGATCAGGTATCCTCAAACTTGAATGCACCTCCATCCCAATATATAAAACGATTTTGGTTTGATACAGTTTTGTGGAACCCTGCAGGATTGGATTTCCTGGTAAAAACAGTTGGAGAGAATAGAGTTGTTCCTGGATCAGATTACCCTTTTGACTTATGTGAAAACCCTCCAATTTATAAGAACACCAAAGGGGCGTCATCTTTAATGGAACCTATCTCAAGTTCCTTTTAATCCGGTGAAGAATTTTTTAATGATTTTCATATAGCGCAACTTTGCTATTCTTACATAAAATCCATGCTGTTATACTAAACTGCGAGTAGACGTGTAAGCGCTACCATTATTAAGGAGGGGGTAATGAAATGCAGCAATCACAAAGTATTGCAAACAGCCTCATCAGTGAAGAGATTAGCAAAAGCTTTATTAACGGAGTATGGACTGAAGGAAAAAGCGGGAGAACCTATGAAATTTTGAATCCTTATGACCGCAGTGTCGTCACCACCGTGAAGCTGGCGACAAAAGATCAGCTGGCAGAAACTTTCGAAATTGCCAGCAGTGCCCAAAAGAAATGGGCTGCCTCTACTGTTGAGGAAAGAAGAGAGGTCCTTTCAAAGGCGGCTGCCTATTTAAAAGAAAACCGAGATGAAATTACGGCAATTATTCAAAGAGAAACTGGCAGTACTATACTTAAGAGCAATATTGAATTGCATCTTGCCATTGAATTCCTTGAAGAATCTATTAAATACGCTGATGAAGTTAATAAGGTAAGAGAAGTAGCAGGATCAGATGAAAAGCATAACCACATCCATCGCTTACCACTTGGGGTCATTGCCTCAATTTCTCCGTTTAACTTTCCATTGAATCTCTCAATGAGAACTATTGCACCTGCCATTGCTCTAGGCAATAGTGTTGTTCATAAGCCTGATGTTCAAGTTGCCCTTTCTGGCGGTTCGATTATAGCCAAAGCTTTCGAACATGCGGGTCTGCCAAAAGGTGTTCTTAACATCATTTTAACTGATATTACTGAAATCGGAGAGAGCATGCTGACTAATCCGCATTCAAAACTAATTAGCTTTACTGGATCCTCTGCTGTAGGCCGGCATATCGGAGCTATTGCTGGGCGAAATTTGAAAAGAGTCGCTTTGGAGCTGGGAGGCAACAGCCCGCTGATTGTCCTTTCCGACGCAAATGTCGATCAGGCAGTGAATGCTGCAATATTCGGCAAGTTCATCCACCAGGGCCAAATATGTATGATTGTAAACCGGATCATCGTCCATAAAGACATATACAATGATTTTACAGAAAAATTTATAGACCGAGCGAAGTCTCTGGCCTATGGGGATCCAAGCGACCCTAAGACTGTGATAGGTCCTCTTATTAACGAACGCCAATTGGAAAAGGCTATTCAGTATATCGAAACAGCAAAGCAGGAAGGCGCGACACTCTCTTTAGAAGGCCAGCGGATCGGCAATATTATTACACCTTTTGTTTTTACTGATGTGGATAATTCCAGCAAACTGGCACAGACTGAATTATTTGCCCCTATTGCCACCATTATTAAAGCTGATTCAGATGATCATGCTATTGAAATGGCCAATGATACAGAATATGGTTTAAGCTCTTCTATTTTTACAAGCGATCTTGCTCGAGGAGAAGAATTAGCTCTAAAAATTGATAGCGGAATGACTCATGTGAATGATCAAACGGTAAATGACGCACCACATATTCCATTTGGAGGAAATAAGGCCAGCGGATTAGGAAGGTTTGGCAATCCATGGGTTGTAGAGGAATTTACCGTCACCAAATGGGTATCGATACAAACTAAAGACAGACACTTTCCTTTTTAATAACTCTGGAAAACGGGCATATAGATGTCCGTTTTCTGCATTTTAATCATCCTGCTCCCCAATTCCACTTTGGAAATAATATTAAAGGAACGATTGTTTTAAGAATCTTTCCTTTTATCATCTTCTATACCTCCGAATGAATATTTTTTACGCAAACGGTTGCATCATTTTTCTACCCGTGTTACTTTAAGATAATAATAAAGCTAATTAGTATTTTCATAGGAGAAATCCATGCATTAATCGAAATTTTTTTCGTGAAATTCTGGGAATGCTTTTTTAGTCCATTTAATGAAAGCCCATACAATAAGGGAGAGAAAAACGATGAAAAAATTATTTTCTTTTGATTTCTGGCAAAAGTTTGGTAAGGCATTACTTGTTGTAGTGGCCGTAATGCCAGCTGCAGGTATCATGATTTCACTTGGCAAGCTTGTTGGCATGACGGGTGCTGACATAGCATTTGTGCAAGCGATTGCACGCGTGCTGGAGGATATAGGATGGGCCATTATTGCAAATCTTCATATCTTATTCGCAGTAGCAATTGGCGGTTCCTGGGCTAAGGAACGTGCAGGCGGAGCATTCGCAGCTCTTATTGCTTTCATTCTGATTAATAGAATTACAGGCGCCATATTCGGAGTAAAGTCCGACATGTTAGATAATCCGGACGCCATGGTAAAATCCCTGTTTGGGCAAGATCTCATTGTGACTGACTATTTCACTTCTGTTTTAGGTGCACCAGCATTGAATATGGGAGTATTTGTCGGGATCATCTCAGGTTTTATTGGAGCAAATTTATTTAACAAGTATTATAACTATGATAAATTGCCAAATTCACTTTCCTTCTTTAATGGAAAGCGCTTCGTGCCCTTCACTGTAATTGGCGGCTCTGTTGCAGCAGCGTTAGTCTTATCGATTGTTTGGCCATTTATACAAGGATTATTAAATGACTTCGGTCAATGGATTGCTACATCACGTAACACAGCGCCAGTTATAGCTCCCTTTGTTTTTGGGGCACTGGAACGATTGCTTCTTCCATTTGGATTGCATCATATGCTGACTGTCCCAATTAATTATACTGAGCTCGGCGGAACTTACAAAATCCTGACAGGCTCTAATTCAGGTTCAACCGTGGCTGGACAAGACCCGCTATGGCTGGCATGGATTGCCGATCTTAATAACTTTTTGGCTGCAGGTGATACAGAAAGCTATAAGCAGCTCCTGAATGATGTTACTCCTGCCCGCTTTAAAGTAGGCCAAATGATTCTTTCCGCTGCTGCCTTATTGGGAATTGCGCTTGCAATGTACCGGAATGTAGATCCTGAGAAAAAGAAGAAATACAAATCGATGTTCCTTTCTGCTGGTTTGGCAGTATTCCTGACTGGAGTAACCGAACCAATCGAATTTATGTTCATGTTTGCTGCTCCACTTCTTTATATCATATATGCAGTTATGACAGGTCTGGCATTTGCAATTGTTGACATCATTAATATCCGTGTCCATTCTTTTGGCATCATTGAATTGATTACAAGAACACCAATGATTTTAAAAGCCGGCTTATGGCTGGACCTTGTAAACTTTGTAATTGCCTGCATTGTATTCTTCGGATTAAACTTTGGTGTTGGCAATTTTATGATTAAGAAATTCAACTTCCCTACTCCAGGGCGCAATGGAAACTACATTGAAGAAGAAAACTCCGCTTCATCATCAGAATCGGCAGTTCAGAAAAATTCACTAGCCCCTATATTAATTGAATTATTGGGCGGAAGAGAAAATATTGAAGATGTAGATGCCTGCATGACCCGCTTGCGTGTCACAGTAAAGGACACTTCACAAGTTGCTGGTGAACAGGACTGGAAAAGGAATGGAGCTTTAGGTCTTATCGTTAAGGACAAAGGCGTTCAGGCAATTTATGGCCCAAAAGCAGATGTCCTTAAATCAGATATACAAGACCTGCTGGGAGCTTAATAATGAAATTATTAACTCTAAACTGTCACTCATGGCAGGAGGATCAGCAGCTGGAAAAAATTAAAATTCTTGCAGAGACTATTAAAGAGAACTGCTATGATGTCATCGCACTGCAGGAAGTCAGCCAGCATTTCAAAGCCCCTTTGATAGACGGCCATATCAGAGAAGATAATTATGCACTGCTGTTAATTGAAGAATTGAGAAAAATAGGTGTGGACGATTACGTTTTTATATGGGATTTCTCCCATATTGGCTATGATATATATGAAGAAGGTCTTGCAATCATGACCAGGCATGAAATTAAAGAGGACCATTCATTTTTCATTACAAATAACCGAGACCGGAAAAACTGGAAGACACGAAAAATAGTTGGTATAAAATTAGTTCTTCAAGATAGACCCATCTCCTTCTATTCTTGTCATCTTGGCTGGTGGCACGATGAAGAAGAATGCTATAAATTCCAGGTTGAATCTCTTCTTGCAAAAGTCCCAAAGGATGAATCCGCTTTTTTAATGGGAGATTTCAACAGCTCGGCTTATGTCCGCAATGAAGGTTATGACTTTTTGACAGGCAATGGGCTCTACGACACTTATGAATTAGCTTCCAGGAAGGATTCGGGTGTTACTGTTAAAGGAAAGATTGCCGGCTGGGATAACAATAAACATGATATGCGGATTGATTTAATTCTTTCGGCTCAGCCTGTCCAGCCGAAATATTCACGGGTTATCTTTAACGGCACACACAAACCCATCATTTCGGATCATTATGGTGTGGAAATTGAAATGTAGGCAAAAGTCCCTGACAATTCAGTCAGGGACTTCTTTCTACATTTTTAGCCTGTAGATGGATTCAGGATGGAAGGCCTAAAAAATCTCACCTGTTGGTTCGAAACCGACTTTCTCATAAACACGAATAGCCGGAAGGTCGGTGTCCATTCCATATCTCCCCTCTAATCATTCTCAAATTTAATTCGCAATTCCGCACAAAAATGATAACATAAAAAAGCCTCCCTGCTTAATAAAACAGGGAGACTTTTGGAGTATTATTTTTTCCGTTTCTTTGTCAATCTGCCTAACAGGAAAGCTCCAGCGGCCACTCCAATCACAGTATTGGTTTTCTTATTAAATACTTGCTTGGCAACAAGGTTTAAGTTCTGGGGCCTTTCTGCCAGACGCCTCATGAAGTAGCCGTACCAGTCATTTCCAAAAGGTACATACGTACAGAAATTATAGCCTTCACCAGCAAGCTTCAGCTGCATATCCTTACGGAAGCCATAAAGCATTTGAAATTCAAATTTCTCTTTAGGGATATTGTTGGCCTTTACAAAATCTTTTACATGATTAATTACCACATGGTCATGTGTTGCAATGGATGTAAATTTGCCATTCAGCAAATGCCATTCTATCAATTTTATAAAATTAGCATCGATGTCATTTTTTTCCTGAAAAGCAATTTCTTCAGGCTCCTTATAAGCCCCTTTTACAATTCGCAAGCGGAAATCCTTATATTTCTTTAAATCTTCTTCAGCAGCCAGAAAATAGGCTTGAATAACTGTTCCTATGTTATTATATTCTTTAGATAATTCATCCAGTAAATCAAAGGAAGGCTGCAAACGCTTAGAGTCTTCCATATCCATATTCACAAAAATACCATAATGGCTTGCCCTCTCTACTATCTCCCTAACATTTTCAAGACAGAAAGAGTAGTCGATATCCAAGCCTAACTGGGAAGGCTTTATAGATATATGTGCATCCACCTTATTTTCATAAATTGCCTCTATCACTTCAATAATTTGTTTTTTCGCTTCTGCCGCCTCTTCCTTTTTATAAACAAATTCCCCGAGGTTATCGACAGTACAAGAGATGCCATGAGCGTTAAGCTCTTTTATGCTTTGAATTGCTTCATCTAAATTTGTTCCCGCCACTACATTCTGCGCTCCCAATTTCAACCCATATTTCTTTGCAGCGCTATTCAGAAATTCGTTTTGGGAAAGGCCGATAAACAGATCTTTCAACATAGAAATATCCCCTAACTCTTGTAATTTCACAATGAAATTATAGCATAGATTTTTAATAAAAATTATTTTGTGAATTTTTATATTTTAACGATTCCCCATCACTATTTCGTTAAAACATTGCAGGAGTTCCCAGCTCAAAAAACAAGATCCCTCTAAACAAAAAAAGTGCCTGGCGATCAGCGGCCAGACACTTTAAGTATGATTCCGACTGGGTTCGAACCAGCGACCTCTACCCTGTCAAGGTAGCGCTCTCCCAGCTGAGCTACGGAATCGTTATAACATTCCCCTGTATTGGGGACAATATAAAATATACTTCTTTTTCTCATAAAAGTCAATACCTATATTTCATCCATAAACTATAAAGTTAGCAGCTGGGAAACTAGATTACATTCCCATTACAAATTCTGCATTTATGCCTTAAAGGTATCTTTTTAAGAATTTTTGCTTTATAATGCCCTCTATATGATTCTTTTGTTAGCTGAATCAAACCATACAGGGTTACGGAAGGAGAAATTTTAATGAAAAAACTAATGTACCCCTTTTTACTAGTATTAATATCTGCCGTTTTAGCTGCCTGTGGAGCTGATGATGAAAGCAAGAGTGCAGATAAAAAAGAGGAAGCGAAAACAGCTGAAACCGAACAGCAGGACCAGCAGAAGCAAATGGAAGAAATGCAAAAGAAAATGGACAAACAAAAGCTTGAAGAAGAAAAGACTGTTGCCATTGTTAATAACCAGGAAATTCTTGGCCGTGAGTATAACAGCGTTCTTACTTCATCACAAATGATGTATCAGCAAATGGGACAAGACCCTACTACTAAAGATGCTGCAGAGAAAATCAAAGAGCAGACACTCGACAGTCTAGTCGGCCAGACACTTCTTCTCCAGGAAGCAGACAAAAAAGGCTACAAAGCTTCTGATGAAGAAGTCAAAAAGCAGCTGGAAGAAACAAAAGGACAATTCAAGGACGACAAGGAATTCGAAACAGCAATGAAACAGGCTGGTCTTAACCCCGACTCATTAGAGAAGGAAATTGCCAACAATATTAAATATACGAAATATATTAACGGCGAGATAAAACCAGAGAAAGTCACAGATGCTGAAATTCAGAAATTCTATGATGAATATGCCAGCCAGGGTGGTGCTGAAGGACAGGAGCCGCCAAAATTGGAGGAAGTAAAACCTCAGATTAAACAGCAGCTCGAACAGCAAAAACAGCAGGAAATGCTGGTTAAGCATGTAGAAGAATTGAAGAAAAGTGCAAAAATTGATATAAAGGTATAAGAATCTTTAAAACAGTTCCTGTTTATGGGAGCTGTTTTTATTTGTTTGAGATTTCATTAAGCTGATAAGTGCTATTTCCTATAGTGCCCTGTTATGAATACTGTTTTATTTTCTTCCTTTTCTTTCCCTTGAGAATTTATTTATATACGGTAATATGTATTGGGGAGGATACAACATGATTAAACACACAGCATTCATTCAAATAATTGCAGGTTATTTAATTCTCACTCTCGGTGTCTCATTAATTATATTATCCAATCTTGGTGCAGGTGCCTGGGACACTGTTTATGTTGGCCTTTTTAATAAGTTCGGTCTGACTATTGGAACATGGTCATTTCTGGTAACAGCATCCCTTATTTTTTTCAATGCTCTGCTGATTTGGGAAAAACCGCAGTTTAAATCATTTATTGGAACCATTTTAGCGAGTGTGGGCATCGATTTTTGGATGGAGCTTGTTTTCAGCGGCATCACAGTGACAAACTTTCCCGTTCAGATTATTGCCTTCATCATTGGTGTCTCTTTCCTTGGCTTTGGGGTATCTATATATATCCGTCCGCAACTATTCAGCGGCCCAATTGATGGATTAATGATCGCAACTGCCAAAAGGCTCAATATCAGCATTAAGACTGCACGTCTCATTAATGAATTTTTAGCTTTGGCCATTGGCCTTATCTTAGGCGGTCCAGTTGGATTGGGCACATTGTTCGTAGCCACCTTTTTAGGCTTTGCCATACAATACGGAACCATCTTGCTAAATCACTTAAAAGATAAGGGATTAAAGATTATTTAAGAGACTTCATTTGTGAAGTCTTTTTTTATACGAACAAATTTTCGCATCCCGCTTGATAAAGAACACGCGTTCGTGTATAATGTAAATAAAAGTAAGGAGGGATTTCTCTAATGAAAGGAATTCTTTATCGAGCTATGGAAGAGAGAAAGCCTGTTGAAATCATTTATCTCTCCAAACGCAATTTATTTACACAAAGAAGAATATTAATCAAAGAACTTCGAGGCAGCACGATTTTAGCCTATTGTTTATATAGAAAACAAATGCGCATCTTCAACTTGAACCATATCATGTCCATTTTGCCCGAAAAGAAAGCTAGCCAGATTAGCTAAAAGGAGCCTTCTTTCAAAATATTTCATTTTATTCATCAAAGCCTGTATTTCACATGGGAAGTACGGCTTTTTATTATGCTCCTTTCTTTCTCCGATTATCTGGTCCTCATTCGGGTATATACTCTCTAATCGGGATTTGGCCCTTAAATAATTTAAGCTAAAGAAAGGAAGGATTTTATGAAATGCTACTCATTGATTGCTGCTTTGTTTTCAGCAATCCTTATACTGGCAGGCTGTAATCAGAATGAAGAGCAAATTGCAGAGGATGAAGACAAGAATAATCCTTCTACGGAAGAACAGCGGGCGGAAACAGAGGAAGCTCCGGAAGATAACAAAAAGATCACTGAAGAAGTTGGTTTAGGAGACACACGGGATCTTTTCACAAAGGCTTATGGGGAAAATAAAAATAATGATGAAATAGCCCGCTTCAATGGAGACAGTATGCTGGTAGAGTTTCAAACTCATCGGGCAGTAACTGTTGAGCTGCAATTTGAAGATATGGAAAAAGATATGAGTAATGAAGAGGTTCTTGCTTTTATCGAAAAACGCATTCCGAAAGATGCTGAAGAGGTGAACAGATTTAAAGATGATAACAATCAGCGTGAAATCATTGAGTATAAAAGCCAACTATTAAAAGAAACCCTCAGTGATGAAGTATATGAAGGAGATAAACCTGGTACATTCACTGTGTTATTAACCAGCAGCGAAAACGATTATGTTAATGCCACCCTTTCAATCGGCCATAGCGTTCAAGGAGCCTGACAGGCTAATCTGCAGAAACAAAAAGGAAGGATCTCATCATGTGAGCATCCTTCCTTCTTAATTTATTTATTTATTTATTATGCTGTTTGCGGTTTTGCCTGATCGTCTTTTTTAATGAAAACCTGCAATGCAATCAACAGGACAAAAATTACTAATCCAACAATATCAGTAACCCCTTCAGGGTAGATAAGCAATAGACCCCCTGCAATTCCCAGCAGTCTTTCAAAAATATTCAATTTACGCAGCCAGTAGCCAATTACGCCAGCGCCAATTGCCATCATACCTGCCAAAGCGGTGAATACTACCCAAATTAGGTAATACCAGGTTGTATCAATCATCAATAACTCCGGTGAAAGGACAAACATGTATGGAATTATAAATGCCCCGATCGCAAGCTTGGACGCTGATACTCCCGTCTTTATCGGATCTCCGCCAGATACACCAGCCGCCGCAAATGCTGCAAGAGCAACTGGCGGTGTGACATCTGCTACAATACCGAAATAGAACACAAATAAGTGAGCAGATAAATCAGGTACCCCAAGTAGGATGATTGCCGGGGCGGCTATTGTTGATGTTATAACATAGTTTGCAGTTGTAGGTGACCCCATTCCAAGGATAATTGCTGCAACCATTGTCAGCATCAAAGTTGGGATCAACAGCCCTCCTGAAAGATCAAGAAGGCCATTCGCCATCTTTAATCCAAGACCTGTTTTGACAACTACTCCAACAATAATACCTGCAGCAGCTGTTGCTGCAGCAACGCCCAAAGCCGTGCGTGCACCATCAACTAATGCATCGATAGCATCTCTGAAACCAATGCGCGTTTCCTTGCTTATCATACTTACTGCAACCGTAATTACAATTGACCAAAGAGCAGCACGTATTACACTCATTCCGCTCATTAGCAGGATGATAACTGCCAAAATTGGCAGCAGCAGATAAATCTTTTTCATTACTTCCTTTCGGTTAGGCATCTCTTCATCTTTCAGCCCTCTAAGTCCTACACGTTTTGCTTCGAAATGAGTCATTATCCAGACACCGGCAAAATAAAGAAGTGCAGGAATTGCTGCTGCCTTTGCAATATCCCAGTAAGTAATGCCGCCTCCAATAAACTCAACCATCAGGAATGCAGCAGCACCCATGATTGGAGGCATTATTTGGCCGCCGGTTGATGCAGTCGCTTCAACTGCGCCAGCGAATTCTTTCTTGTATCCAAGCTTTTTCATCATTGGAATGGTAAAAGAGCCTGAAGTTACTACGTTAGCTACAGAACTTCCACTGATGGTTCCCTGTAGAGCACTTGAGAAAATGGCAACTTTCGCTGGCCCGCCAGTTCTCTTTCCGGCGATGGACACAGCTAAATCATTAAAATACTGCCCTACACCAGTTTTTACAAGAAATGAACCAAATAACAAGAATAGGAAAATAAACGTAGCAGATACGCCTAAGGGGGTACCCAGGATTCCCTCTGTCGTAAAGAACATGGTCTGCACCAATCTTTCTAAATCAAGACCCCGGTGCGCCAAAAATGCCGGCATATATGGCCCGAACATAGCATAGGCGAGAAAAATGACAGCAATAATGGTTATTGGAAGTCCTACCGCTCGCCTTGTCGCTTCCAGAACCAGAAGCACTGCAATTAGTCCTACATAAAAATCTATCTCGGTCAAACGGCCGGCCCTCATGACAATTTCATCAATAAAAAGCGGCCAATAAGCACCTACAGCAATACCCAGTATGGCTAAAATGATATCGTACCAGGCAACTTTATTCTTTCTTCCTCTGTCTTTCTTCCTTGCAGGGAATAATAGAAATATTAGGGCTAATGCAAAGCCTAAATGAATCGAACGCTGCAGCTGGGCTGTAAGCATCCCAAAAACCCCTGTATATAAATGGAACAATGAAAATGCTAATAGCCCAAAAAAGACAATCCAGCCTAATACGCCTCCTAATTTCCTTGTACCAGCCTCTGGATCGTATTTTTCCAGCAATTTCTGCTGTTCCTCAAGAGATAACGTTTCCCCTTTATTTTCCAAGGATATTCACTCCTTTCAACACCTCGAATAAGTTTATTTTTTTCGCCTTTATCCGTACCCATGTGCCAGGTTCGATATAATCTGAAAGGACATATTCTTCGCCTTTCAAAATCAATCTGTGATTTGCTCTCACCTTACCCAGCCTTAAGTCAAATGAAGGAAAAACCCTTTTCATATTCTTAATATAATATTTGCCGTCCTTTTGTTCAAATGTTTCTCCATCTGAGGCATTATCAGGCATGCCGATGGCAAAATCCTCATACATGAGTTCGAACAATTTAATACTTCCATCCCCGGTTATACTGTAGCTTTCTACAACATCTGTAAGATGGATGGAGTGTGTATACTTTATTTTAAAGGTTCTGTCCTCTTTAATCGGGAAATAAGCAATCACTTTTCCTTTGTTTTGATACTCAAAAACAACTGCATGCTTAATGGGTATGAAGAACATGATTGCGATGGTTATGATAACGAGGAGTGCCAGGACCGCTTTTTTATTCCCTGGCTTATAAAAATTCATGGAACCTCCACCTAAAAAATATTGTCAGCTTATACAATAATTTTTTTAAAATTAATTGACCGGCGCAATAACCTTATCAGGTTTTACAGCCGGCCAAATTTCATCATTGGATTATGTTATTGAAAGATTATTCAGCTTTAAAGCCTTTTTCGTCAAAGTACTTTTTAGCACCAGGGTGCAGTTCAATGCCAGTACCTTTGACAGCATTTTCTGCCTTAATCATTTTCCCTTTGGCATGTGTAACTTTGTCAAGGTTCTCAAAGATTGCTTTCGTAACATCATAAACTACATCCTCTGAAAGGTCATTTGAAACAACAAGCATTGCCTGTACTGCTACTGTTGGCACAGCTTCTGCAAGCTTATATGTTCCTGATGGCACTTCATCCTGTACATAGTAAGGATATTTTTCGATTAATGCATCGATTTTGTCCTGTTCAATCGGAATGATCACAACATCTTCAGTTGCAGAAAGTCCTTCAACAGCACCTGTAGGAGTTCCTGCTGTAACGAATGCTGCATCAATATTGCCATCCTGAATTCCGGCAGTTGACTCATCAAAGGAAAGATCCTGCTTTTGAATGTCATCCAATTTGATTCCGTGCACTTCAAGAATCTGTTCTGCATTTGCAGCAGTTCCTGAACCAGGAGCTCCGATTGAAACTTTTTTGCCTTTTAAGTCTTCAACAGATTTAATGCCAGATTTTGCAGTAGTAACGATCTGGATTGTTTCCGGATAAAGCGTTCCAATCGCACTCACATTATCAACTGCTACACCTTCAAACATTAATTTTCCTTCTTGTGCATATGAAGCAATATCAGTTTGAGAGAAAGCAATTTCAGCATTGCCGTCTTTCAGTGTGTTCATGTTCTCTGCAGATGCACCTGAAACTTCAGCATTTGTATCAATGCCTGTAGCATCAGAAATAATCTCAGCGAATGATCCGCCCAGCGGATAGTATGTACCGCCTGTTCCACCAGTTACAATGCTCATGAATTTAGGCTTGTCTGCGCCGCCTTCTCCATCGCCGCCGCCTTCATCTTTTCCGCCGCCGCAGGCTGCAAGAACCATAGAAAGCGCTAACAGCAAAGCTGTGGCTAGGAATATACTTCTCTTTTTCATCCTATTTCCCCCTTATAAAGATTAGATTTTATCAATTATATACTAACATAAACCTTATCTGAATTGTCAAATGATCCCTCCTTGCTTTTTATATTTGCTGTTAATTGTTCTTATAGCATGCTGATTCCCCTCCTCTGTAAATTTTACCTATAATAAAGCACCATGGCCCATGAATGAGAATGCATGTAAAAAGCAATTCCTATATATATATGATAAAATCTCTATGTAAACTCTTACATAACAGAACTAAACGGAGGAACAGAAATGATGGATTACCCTAGAGGATCAATACAAGATACTGTAATCGAAAGCAAGGAACTTGGCGAAGAGGTTGAGCTGCTCATTTATTTGCCCGCTTCCTTTTCACCTTTATATAAATACACTGTTGTTATTGCCCAGGATGGCAAGGATTACTTCCAGCTGGGAAGAGTCGGGCGCATCGCAGATGAATTATTAAACGAAAAAGAAATCGAAAATATCATCATTGTTGGAGTCCCTTATAAAAACGTCAAAGACAGATGGAAGAAATATCATCCGGACGGTGAACAGCATAATGCTTATATCCGTTTTCTTGCACATGAGCTTGTTCCATATCTTGACCGTGAATTCCCTACTTATCAAATGGGAATGGGACGTGCCCTTATGGGAGACTCCCTTGCGGCAACTGTTTCATTAATGGCGGCCCTGCAATACCCTAATACTTTTGGGAGATTAATTCTTCAATCACCTTATGTTGATACCTCCGTTACAGAGGCAGTGCATGAATTTACGCAGACCCACCTTCTTAATATTTATCACGTTATCGGGAAAGGCGAGACATCTGTAAAAACCACAGGAGGTGCAGAGAAAGATTTTCTTACTCCAAATCGGGATCTATCCAGTTTGTTTAAGCAAAAACAATTTCCTTACTTCTATGATGAATTCGATGGGGATCATACATGGACATACTGGCAGCCAGATTTAAAAAGAGCGCTAAAGACAATGTTTTAAATTTGAAATTGTGTGAAAAGCACTATTCTTTCGCGATAAAAAGATTACCTCGACACACTGTTTTTTATTATGAAAAAAGGTATAATTATATAATGAATTTAGAAAATTTGCTATAATAGACCAACCAAGTGTTTTTCATTTCGTTTAGCCTGCCAGTTAAAAAAATATTAATAAACATGGAGGTTGTTGTATGAACACTAATTACGGCATAGTTATTTTCCCGTCAAAAAAATTGCAGGATTTGGCAAATTCTTTTAGAAAGCGGTATGATCCGCATTATGCTTTAATTCCTCCTCATGTAACTTTAAGATCGCGCTTTGAAGCATCTGAAGAAGAAATAAAACAGCTGACGGAAACACTTCATGGAATAGCTGAGAAACACGAGCCATTTCAAATAAACGCTACAAAAATAAGCTCTTTCCAGCCTGTCAACAATGTCATTTATTTCAAAATTGAACCTTCAGTCCAGCTCGAAGAGTTACATATTGAACTGAATGATCATATTACTGGCGAAACACCTGAATATAATTTTGTCCCCCATATTACCATCGGACAAAAACTCTCCAATGATGAACATTCAGATGTATATGGGAGCTTAAGAATGCAGCCTGTGAATCATGAAGAGGTTGTGGATCGTTTTCATCTTTTATATCAGCTGGAAAATGGCTCATGGACCGTCTATGAAACATTCAGGCTAGGAAAGGAATAGTGAAAAAAGTGGAAGTTAAAGTTGTCTCATCTGAACAAGAATTGGACGATGCCTTCTCCGTCCGCAAACAAGTTTTTATCAACGAGCAAAATGTTCCTGAAGAAGAGGAAATTGATCAGTTCGAAGACGAAGCAGTCCATTTTGTATTATATAATAATGGCATTCCCGCAGGTGCCGGAAGATTCCGCACAGTTGACGGCAATGGCAAAGTGGAAAGAATATGCGTTCTGAAGGAGAACCGCCAGAGCGGATCAGGAAAAGCAATAATGGATAAAATTGAAGAGCATGCTAAGAAACAAGGCTTGCCTGCCTTAAAATTAAATGCCCAGACGCAGGCTATCCCTTTTTATGAAAAGCTGGGCTATCAGGTAATCTCCGAAGAATTCATGGATGCTGGGATTCCCCACCGTACAATGAAAAAAACGATATAACCGACAAGCTTCTGCCAGGAATGGCAGGAGCTTTTTGTATGCAATAATTTTAGGGCCTTCTGCAAACACTATTCCAGATACAGCAATTTAAGGAGTGGTTTGAATGGAATATTTACATATCATAAGTGTACTTGTGATAGGATATATTTTCTTATTTATTATGGCAAAACTCCTGGGCAAAACACAGATTACACAGATTACTCCTTTTGATTTCATCTCTGCCATCGTGCTAGGCGAGCTGGTGGGAAATGCCCTATACGATCAGGAGACTGGAATCCCGGAAATATTCTTTGCTGTTGCAGTATGGGGGATTCTCATCTACGCAACTGAAATCCTTACCCAGAAATTTAAAAGGGCACGTAAACTCCTTGAGGGTGAGCCCTCTATTGTTATAAAAAAAGGAAAAATCGTCTATGAAGAACTGAAGAAAAATCATCTCGACATTAATCAGCTCCAGCACCTCCTCCGTTCAAAGGACGTTTTTTCAATCAGGGAATGCGAATATGCTATTCTTGAAACAGATGGAACGGTCAGTGCATTGAAAAAACCGCTTTACTCGACACCAACCATACAGGATTTGAATCTCCCTATTAATATGATCGAGCTGCCTGTAACATTAATTTTAGACGGAGAAGTGATTTGGGATAATCTCAAAAGCATCAATTGGGACGAAGCAAAGCTTATTAATGAAATTAAAAACAACGGCGCAAATAATGTCAAAGGTGTCTTATACGCTGAGTGGAAAAAAGGAGAGGCTTTGCACGTGCAAACGTACTAAGCCTCTCCTTCCTTTTTTTATGGGTTTAGATACCATAAGTTAGATAACTTGTCCAGCTCCAGCGCCTACCCCCTCGAGGTCACAAGCTTGTCTTGTGCTTGTCAGGGGTGGGCAGGCACTTCCGCTTTTCTTAGATGCATTCACTGATATAGCGGCCTTTGCCCGTCAGCTCGCCGTATGTTTCTTCTGCTTTTTTTCTGGTGCTGCGTGTTTGGATATCTGCCCGCTGCTGAGGATTTGATTTGGTTAACCTTCTTTGAATTTCAAGAGGAAGCTCATGACGGAAACCTTTTGAATTGGATTGTGCCGATATTTTGGCAACTGGCACGAAACGAAATGGATCATATTTTGTGCCAATCTCTCTTTCTGCATACTGATTATATTGATATGAAGTTACAGGTAAAATGTAGCCCATGAATGCCCCTCTCTCCATTCTTTATGTATCTGTTTATTAAAGGAATACGAAACAATATTTATTTTTATGTACCCGTTTACATAAAACTTTAAACAGAAAAGCACTTTAGAATCCTTTACCGGTTTGTTATGATAAAATCGGTCTTATTGTTAGAAGATGATTAATAACTTAAACTCGGCAATTTATAAAAATGGGGTATTTTTTATGAAGACAGCAATTTTACTTAATAAAACAGTGAATCTGGAACAATTAAATCGAGAAAGTTTTCAGCATATTTATGAAGAAGGCAAAAAAGGAAAGCTGTTTTGCCCTGATTGCGGAGCTTCTGTCCGTTTGTATTTAGGAATTATGGATGAGCCTCATTTTTATCATATTCAGCAAAGCAGCAGAATGTGCAAGGATAAGATGATGAAACAAGAATCGGCCAAGATTGAGACTGAAGAATATATAGAAAGAAATGGCTTTAATATGCCTGTTTCAAGGCAAATTGCTTCTGCTGCTGTAAAAGAAATCGAATCAGCCTTTAAAAAAGCTCAGCCGGCAAAAAATATCCCCCCCTATATCCAAGAAAGCACTCAGAATCCAAGTTTCCCTGATGAATACTTAAAGTCCCTTTCACAAGCAGGAGTCTTTTTGGATGAACAGCAGGCAGCTGCTGTCTCACATATTGATGGGCCTCTGCTCGTTCTTGCAGGTGCAGGGAGCGGCAAGACCAGAGTTTTAACAACCAGGACTGCTTTTATGCTGCGCGAAAAAGATATCGATCCTAAATCCATAATGCTCGTTACCTTTACAGCTAAGGCTGCTGCTGAAATGAAGGAGCGCCTTACCCAATATCCCGGAATGGATTCACGAAAAGTCAGGCAAATCGTTTCCGGCACTTTTCACAGCTTGTTTTACCGGATTCTCTCCTTCCACAATCCAGAAAAATGGTCTTCCGGCAAGCTGCTTAATAAAGAATGGCAGAGGGAACAGATCATTAAGGAATCCAGCAAAGACTTAAAGCTCGATGAAAAGGAATTTGCCTTTGACCTTGCCCTCCAGCAAATTAGCTTTTGGAAAAATTCTCTTATGATACCTGGGAAGGTTCATCCAAAGAATGATTGGGAGGAACAGACCGCGATTCTTTATCAAAGGTATGAACAAACCAAATTAAGAAAAGAATTATTTGATTTTGATGATATGCTGGCAGGCTGCCATTCTCTTTTTCATGAAAAGCCTGAAATTCTTGAACAATATCAGAATCGCTTTCATTATTTCCTGATCGATGAGTTCCAGGATATTAATAATGTTCAATATGAGCTTATGAAAATGCTGTCCGATAAAACAAAAAATGTCTGTGCAGTGGGTGACGATGATCAATCTATTTATGCTTTCAGAGGAAGCGATCCCCAATATCTTTTAGATTTCGAAAAAGATTTCCCTGGTGCTAAGGTTATAACATTGAATCAGAATTACCGCTCTGCTCACGAGATCGTATCAGCTGCAAACCAAATCATATCTTTAAATAAACATAGACGCGCAAAAAGCATGAATGCCCAATTTTCTGGTAAACAGCATCCTTTCCTCTTTTTTCCTTATGATGAGGAAGAAGAAGCTACGATGATCATGACTGATATGCAGGAAAAAATTGAAGAAGGATATGAGCCGCAGGATTTCGCAGTATTATTCCGTACCCATACCGGGAGCAGGGCCATTTTTGAAAGGCTGGCCAATTCCAGTCTGCCGTTTAAATTAGATCAGGATGCCGAATCATTTTATGATCGGTTTATTGTTCGAAGCATGCTTGCTTTTCTAAAGTTATCGTTAAATGAGGATGACCAGAATGCTTTGAAAGATATGCTGCCGTCTCTGTTTGTTAAACAATCAGTCCTTCAGGATATTAAGGCAGAGAGCATCTTGCAGGATTGCTCAATGCTGGAGTGCCTAAAGTTTATAAAAACAGGATTTGCTTTTCAGGAAAGCAAGTTAAAAAAAGTGATTTCTGTTACCAGATCCATCTCAGGACTCAGTCCCCTCACTGCAATTGAAACGGTTGAAAAAGAGCTTGGCTTCCAGGACTTTTTAAAAAAACGAGGTAATGAAGGCAATAAAATGGATAAAGGCTCTGATGATATAAAAGATTTAAAGGTCGCTGCACGTAACTTTCAATCTCTTCATGAGTTTCTGGAACATACTGAACATATGAAAGCCATGAACAAAGAAATCAAGCGCCTCAGCAGGAATAAGGATAATGCTATTACATTAAGCACAATCCACCGTGCAAAAGGGCTTGAATATAACGTTGTTTATGTTGCCGGTGCAGTTGAAGGAAACCTCCCGCATGATCACGCACTAGAAGCTTACCGTTCAGGTGAATCTTCCCCATTAGAGGAAGAAAGAAGGCTGATGTATGTTGCAGTAACAAGAGCCAGGAAGGATTTGTATATTTCTGTGCCGGAAAAAAGGCGCGGACGAAAGTCATATGCCTCAAGGTTCCTTGCTCCCATTACAAGAAGCGGCAGGAATAAAGGCAGTAATTAACAGAAGAACCTGGCTGATTTATATCGCCAGGTTTCTCCTGTTATTTTTTATTTATCATCTGCGAAATGGTATTAAAGTCAAGCTGTTTTCCATCAGCAACGATCGATTTCACAATCTTGTCTTCCGTATCCTTGGAAACGGGTTTGTTAGCAATTTGCGAAACCCTCTTGATTACATTTCGCACTGTTTTTTCATCTTTAAAATTTGCATTCTGCAAAGAGCCGGCCAGTTCAAAAACATCCTTCATATTTACGCCTGTTTTCTTTTCAAGGTTTTTAAAAAAGTTATTATCCATCCTGAACACTCACGCTCCTTCATTTACTCCTTTATATCTTATGAAGGTAGGCGGAAAACGTGAAATGTATTAATAATTTATGTACCATATATGCAAAAAAGCCAACACAAAACCTGCTGCCGGTTCTGAGTCAGCCTGTGTAAATCTAATTGTAGAAACTTGCTCCGACGATAATGAGTAAAATGAAAAGAACAACGATCAGAACAAACGTATTTCCATAGCCCCCGCCATATCCGCAGCCTCCATAGCCATAGCCCATGCCTCTCACCTCACTTAGATTTCTCCCTACAACATATGTGTTAATTAAGCAGGGGGTATGGGCAAGCTCCCAAGGCAGGCTTGGTTTATTCGGTCAAATTGTAATAAGGGCTTGTTTTTAATTAACTTGAAGATCATTCTTGTGTAAATTTTTTATATCTAATGCCACTTAGCCTTTTGGCTTGAAAATAAGGGCACCGATAAATCCGAAGATTATCGCAGCTGAAATACCGGAGCTCGTTACTTCAAACATTCCGGTCAATACACCGACAAGCCCATGCTGATCAGCTTCCTGAAGGGCTCCATGGACAAGGGAATTCCCAAAGCTGGTTATGGGGATCGTCGCGCCGGCTCCCGCAAAGTCTGCAAGTGGTTCATAGAGTCCAACTCCATCAAGAACAGCTCCTATTACAACCAAAAGACTTAATGTATGGCCAGGTGTTAGCTTAAAAACATCAAACATTAGCTGGCCAAATACGCAAAATAGGCCTCCAATTACAAAAGCCCAGAAAAACATAGGCAGCATACAAATTCCTCCTTTAAGTCATTTCGATAGAAACAGCATGAGCAATACAAGGGATGCTCTCATTTTGCTGGAATGTCAATGGGGATAATAGTGCACCCGTAGCGACGACAAGAATTCTCCTATAAGTCCCCTGTTTCATTCGATTCAATAGATGTCCATAAAGGACAGCAGCCGAGCATCCTGCACCGCTTCCTCCAGCTTGGACTGGCTGATCATCTTTATAAATCATTAAACCGCAATCCTTAAATTTCTCTCTGTCTATTTTCAATCCATTATTTGTGAGCAGTTCATAAGCGGTTTCCTGACCAATTCTCCCCAGGTCCCCTGTGACGATCAAATCGTAATGCGATGGATCCAGCTGCATGTCTTTGAAGTGTGCAGTAATGGTATCTGCTGCTGCAGGCGCCATGGCTCCTCCCATATTAAAAGGGTCTGTCAGTCCCATATCGATAACTTTGCCGATTGTGGCAGAAGTGGTAACCGGCATATTTGAACCAACTCCTTTCGCTGAAATCAGAGCCGCACCTGCACCAGTTACTGTCCATTGGGCTGTTGGGGGCTTTTGGCCTCCATATTCTGTCGGGTATCTGAATTGTTTTTCAACAGCGGCATTATGACTGGAAGCACCTGTCAAAACGTAATCAGCACCTTGGTAATTAACAATAAAGGATGCGAGCGCAAGTCCTTCCATTGAAGTTGAACAAGCTCCGAAAATCCCGAAATACGGGATTTGAATCGTTCTTGCACTTAAACTTGAAGGTGTGATCTGATTAATTAAATCCCCGGCAATATAAAACTGAACATCCTCCTTTTGGATATTTGCCTTATTTAAGGCCGTCTGTCCCGCCTCTTCCAAAAGGATTCGGTGTGCTTTTTCATAAGAGTCTTCACCCATCCATAAATCATCATGAAGAACATCAAAATCCTCTGACAGGTTGCCGTTTGCCTCAAATGGCCCGCCGGATACACCAGCAGCTGTAATTACCGGGCGGTTTTGAAAGACCCAAGATTGTTTTCCCTTTAGCATTAAATAACCCCCCAAATAATTAATAGCGTTTTAATCAGGGCCACTACAAAAGCCGAAAACACACCAAATAGAATAACCGACCCAGCAAGCTTGAACATGTTCCCGCCTACTCCCAGCACAAAACCTTCCGTACGATGCTCAATAGCCGCTGAAATCACAGCATTTCCAAAACCAGTTACAGGAACTGCGCTGCCTGCTCCGCCAAACTGGCCCAATCGGTCATAAACGCCAAAACCTGTCAGCAGCATGGAGATAAAAATCATGGTAGCAACTGTTGGATTTCCAGCTGTCTGTTCCGTGAAGTTAAAAAAGTAGATATAAAAATAAGTGATTGCCTGTCCGACAACACAGATAAGCCCTCCTACCCAGAAAGCACGAATACAATTTTTCAAGACCGGGCGCTTCAGCTCATGTTTTTGCTCAAGCTGCTCATATTGCTGCTGTTCAGGTGTTTTATTTGCTTTTTTACTCATACCCCTTCTCCCTTCCTATGTCATTTCATTTTTAAGCTTAATGATTTTATCAAGTTTCTTTTTAGCCTTTTTGTCTGTAAAATCGGGATCTTTCATTTTTTCCTGGAGTTCTACTGCCTCAATAAAGATTTTATAATCGCTTGAAACAATGAAGTTCTCATCAGGGTATTTTTCCTCAAGCATTTTTGTCATTTTCTTTTCAATTTTTTTCATGTGGAATCGCTGCAAGTGCTTCACTTTATAAGCAACAAGTGTATCCCCATTGCTTTTGACCACTGCAACATCATAAAGTTCTTTCATTTTTTCGACATCATGCTCAATATTTTCAACTAAATCCAAATTTCCCTTTGTATTTTTATCAATTAATACAGCAGGGGGATTAGTCGTTTTGAGGAGCGCAAGGTCGCTTTCCGTCACCTTTCCGTCTCCGCTGCAGCCTGATAATAAGATAAGTGAAAATGCAATAAATGATAAAAGTCTTTTTTTCATAATAGTCCCTTCCTATGTAGAATCTTTAATTATATTGTCCTCGAATTGTTTTGGATTTATTTACACCACTATCCATCCTATTTTTTCCAGAAATTAAACAATAAAAAAAGCCGGTATATCCGGCTATTGAGCTTTCTTCGTTTTTTTTCCGCATCCGCACCCCTTTTTCTTTTTCTTGCTGACAGGCTGTGATTTTTCCGTTTGCTGATTTTTATAATCATTTAGCATTGATGAGGCCCTCCATTAATCAATAATTTCCTCTATTTAATTTATGCTGAGCCTCAATGCTTGTGTAAAACAAATGCCTACGCGATTGTACAAAAAGTTATATGCTAATTTATTAATTTTTGCACCAGGGATTCGATTATAGCTGCAAGTCCGGCAACTGCCAAAATCATCAGTATTGGAGCTGACCAGGATGCATAAAAGTAATATACAGCATATATAAATATGGCACTCCAAACCCCTGTACACCAGTAACAGCTTAAAAGCTCCCCGAAAAATCCCCGAATTCTTCCTTCTCTTACCACCAAATATATCTCAGTTTCTCCAACTTGATTTTTTTCTTCTACTTCTTTAAGGAAAGGCTTGCGCAAAAACTCAGTTATTTTATCGTATACCATTAATCTTGTCAGCCTGAAGCTCGCAAGTGAGAGAATCAACAGTTCCATAGCTGATATATCCATGTTTTCACCTCAATTTTAAAAATAGCCTATTTTTTTGAAAATAAGGCGTTTGTCCGTATCCCAAAGGGCCCGCCAGCAATATGTTAGTAGTGTAGACCACAAGAAACAAACAAGGAGGAAAACAAAAATGGGTTGTGGAAAAAAAGACGACTTCAAAGGCAAAAGCTGTGTATGTGAAGTAGTTCGTGCTATAAAAGATATTCAAGATAACGCAGAAGATGTGTGCGAATGCCCTTCAAACTGTTTCCTGGAGCCGCTTGGAGCGATATCACCTTCAAGCAAACGCCGTCATAAGCGTCCGGATACTCGAGTCTTCACACTAAAGACAGCAGATGGTACACCATTCCATGCATTCTTTAAAGGAGATGACTGTGCATGCGTATCCATCTTCTTCAGAGTAGAAGAAGTTTTCGATAATTGCTGTGCCGTGCTCCGAGTACTTCTTCCAGTAAATAGGAAAGAAGGTCGTGACAAAGTAGTCAACCTGGCTGATGATTGCTGCATAGACTTGAAGAAAGTTTGTGAGGTAGACTATTTCTTAGCCACTGATGACTGCGTAACTGTTGATTTAACATGCTTCTGCGCTGTTCAATGTATTGCAGATGTTGACCTGGATATCTGTGAAGACTAATTAAAAGAGGCCAGCCGACCATTCGGCTGGCTATTTTTTGGCCGACATTCTCAAGCATCCAGTTTTACCGTCTTAGACCAATCATTTTTACTGCATTTAAAGATTGAAGATTTAATTGTTCGATTGTATCATCAAACAGCTTAACCTCGATGCATTCTTCATTTCTTGAAACCAAAAATCCCCTTATAGCCTTATCGCCGGTTTCAAATATACATGGTATGGGCGGGAGCTGTTTAGGGAATTCAATTAAGTACTCCAGGCGCTCAAGCGTATCCATTTCCTTAAAACTTTTTACACGATTGAAAGCAGGCTTTCTTTTTTCAGTGGTGAAAGCAAAGGATGCACTTTCTTTTTTCTCTTCCCTGCCTGATTCAAATTCTTCAATAGCTGCCTGCACCTTTACTTCGGTCATATTTTCGATCTTTTCATCGGACTCCGTCTGGTCATTTATTGTTTTCGCGGGTTCCGGTACACTGCCTTTTTGTTCCTGTTTGCGCTCCAGCTCTGCTTTTCTGCTGGAATAGACTGTTTGCATCCTCGTCTCTGGAAATTTAAAACTCGGCTGCTGTATATAAAATAATGGTTCCTTCTCTTTTTTCTCAGCCATTTTTTTGCACACCTCCGCAATCTTAATGTTTCATCGTATTATATGTATGCAGAAGATGGGCTTTCGTTTCTGATGTAAATAAAAAAAGCCCGCTCACATTAGAGCAGGCAATTTCTATTAGAGTATATGATAACCGGAATCCACATGGATATTTTCCCCGGTAATTCCGCGTGACAGGCTGCTGAATAAGAATAATGCTGTATCCCCTACTTCTTCCGGAGTAGTTGTTTTACGGAGAGGAGCCCGTTCTTCAATTTCTTTCAGGATAGAATTAAATTCGCTGATCCCTTTTGCAGAAAGAGTCCTGATTGGACCTGCTGAAATGGAATTAACCCGAATTCCATCCTTACCAAGGTCGTTGGCTAAATATTTGACACTTGCATCAAGAGAGGCTTTTGCTACACCCATAACATTATAATTTTTCACAACCTTTTCACCGCCAAGGTATGTGAGAGTCACAATGCTTCCGCCTTCTGTCATTAATCCTTTTGCTTCCTTGGCAATTGCAGTTAGTGAATAAGAGCTGATATTGTGAGCTAATAGAAACCCGTCTCTTGTCGTGTTCATATATTCTCCCTGAAGTTCTTCCTTATGGGCAAAGGCGATGCAGTGGGCAATTCCATGAATTACACCAGCTTCTTCCTTAATCGTACCAAAGCATTTCGCGATATCTTCATCACTTGTTACATCACAAGGAAGAACTAATGACTGTACATCCTCCAGTGAGTCTGCCAATTCACGCACACTTTTCTCAAGTCTTTCTCCCGCATATGTAAAGATTAAGCGGGCACCAGCATCATGAAGTGATTTGGCAATTCCCCATGCAATACTTCTTTTATTTGCCACACCCATGACAACGAATGTTTTTCCATTTAGTGAAAGAGTCATTTTAAAATCCTCCTGATTTATTATTACATGTTATTAGTACCTAGTACTAATTGTACATCAATTCATCTGAAAAGAAAAGCCGAAAAAATCCTGCTCTAAAAGCAGAACTTTTTCGGCAAGACAGATGTCAGGCAGCCCTAACACCACTCACAAAATTCAAGTTCCCTTTTTAATTCATCAACGTATTCCTTAGATCCCGTAACTATCAGGCGGTCATTGACATGCAGTTCAGTATCACCGTGCGGAACAATTGAATCTTTTCCTCTAAATATGCGTACGAAAATTACATCCCCTGTAAAAGGGAATCGCCGAAGCATCATGCCTTCAAACTGCTCATTCTTTAATCGGATCTCATATAAAGCTGTCTCCTGGTTCGTTAAAATGTTCACCACACTTGGTGACTCGATTAAAGCACGAAGCAGCGCCTTAGACGAAAGAATGGTTGAAAATAGCTCAATATCATGTTCCCGTAGAGTTTCTTCCATATCAGGGCTTTCCATCCGGCAAATGACACGATCTACTCCCTTTTCTTTAAAAGCAATGGATAATGTGGCATTTGTCTCTTCATCACCTGTGGAGATTACTACAATATCTGAATTAAATGCTTCTGTACCTTCAAAATTTTCAATATCAAACTCCTCAATTTCAATGATATCAAACAAAGAGTCAGCTATCTGCTTTTCCGCCTTTTCCTGCTTTTTATGATACAAAGCTGGTTCGTAAAGGGATGACTTAAGTTCATTATAGATTGGCATAGTCATCTGATTTGCACCAATGAAGGACACTTTAAGCTTTTTCTCTTCTGCCGCTTCCTGAGGGAATAGCTTTTTAAAGACTACAGGAGTAAATATACTTGTTATGACAGCAACCAAGATCAATGTTCCGCTCATTTCTGCGGTTATGACGTCCATTCTTTCACCTATCGTTGCTGCAGCAATAACAAGTGAAAGAGTTGAAGTTAACAAGAAACCCGAGGCAATAACCGTTTTGATGTCATACCATCTTTTTAAAATATAAATCGGGATCAGTTTTGAGAGCAGTAGAGCAATCAGCAGCAATGGAATAAGCATGAGCATCTTGGGATCCCCAAACAATGACCATACGTTCAGATCAACCCCTACCATCACAAAGAAAATCGGGATGAGGAATCCATATCCAAAAGAATCCAGCTTATGAATCATTTCCTGATTTGGTGCCAGCAATGATACAAGAACCCCGGCCAGGAACGCACCTAATATATTCTCTGCCCCAACTGTTTCTGATAATGCCACAAGGAAAATGATCAGAGCAAATACTGCTCTTGTTCCAATCTGAACAGTCCCTGTAGACATCGCTTCAAGGAAATTTAGGTTTTTGAACCTTCTTCCCAGGAAATAAAGCAATACACCTACGCCAAATAAGACGAGAAGCAGCCAGGTATTCCCTCCGCCTGTATCATTTAATGAAACAAACACAGCCAGCAGAATCATCGTAGCCAAATCTGCAATAACGGCAATCAGCAGAATGATTTGCCCTATACCTGTTTTCATTAAATGCGCTTCCTTAAGTGTAGGAACCACAACTCCCAGAGAGATGGTCGAAATAATTAAAGTCATTAAAAAAGCATTATCAATGAATCCTGCCCAGACAAATAAATATGATAGACCCAATGAAACCAGAAATATTCCTATAAATACAATGGAAGAAACAGCAAAAGAGTTTGGCTCAAGCTTCCCGCTTGGGAGCTTTTCTCTCTTCTTTGCAGAAGAAAAAGCTGTGAAGTCAATTTCCAGACCACTCAGGAACATCAGAAATATAAATCCAAGAGTTGAAAGAGTTTCCAGCCACATATCTTCATGCACGATATCAAAACCGCTCTTACCGATAATCAAACCAATAAGAATTTCTGCAACCACTACAGGGATGAAATTAATTTTCAGCCGGTGCAGCAAAATGGGCGTGATAAAAGCAGCCAATATAACAATGACCAGTGATGCTACCGATGCCCCATGTTCCATAAAATAACCTCCTTAGCCTGTTAAGTAGCTCATAAATAATGTCGCCATTCCAAAATAAATTAAAATACTGATTAGATCATTAATAGTTGTAATAAATGGACCTGATGCTACAGCCGGGTCAATTTTCATCCTGTGCATAAGCAGAGGGATCAGCGCACCGGCAAGAGTGGCTACTATTAATGTAAACAAAATTGAAACGCCAACTAAAACACCAAGAAAGAAGTTTCCCTTCCAGAAGTAAACAATGAAAGTAACAAGAATACCGCAAATGCCTCCATTAATTAACCCAGTCCCGGCTTCCCTTATCACCAGTTTCCACTTATTTTCTTTCTCCAGGTCTCCTGTAGCAATACCCCGGACAGCAACGGCCAACGCCTGAGTCCCTGTATTTCCTGCCATCCCTGCAATAAGAGGAATGAAAACAGCCAGAATCGCAACCTTATCCAATGTATCCTCAAATCTTCCGATAAGGCTTGCAGTTAACATACCCAAAAACAACAGGATGATAAGCCAGGGAAGCCGTTTACGCGCTGCAGAAACTGGATTCCGGTCAATATGATCCATATCCGATACAGCAGCCAATTTAGAGTAATCATCAGATGCTTCTTCTTCCATAACATCCATAACATCATCAACTGTAATAATACCCAGCAAATGGTTTTGAAAATCTACAACCGGAACGGCAAGGAAGTTATAGTCTTTAATTTTTCTTGCGACCTCTTCCTGATCTTCGCCAACTGATACGGAAACTACTCTGTCATTTGTAATTTCCGAAATCATCGTATCATCATCACTTACTATTAAATCCCTTAATGAAATAACGCCAATAAGTTTCTTCTCGTCATTAACAACGTACACATAATAAATGGTTTCCGCCCTTGGAGCTTCATTTTTCAGGATATACATAGCAGAACGAACCGTCTGATTGGCTGACAGAGAGACAAATTCCGTCGTCATGATACTTCCTGCTGTATATTCTTCGTAATGAAGCAAATCCTTAATTTCTTTTGCCGATTCATCATCCATAATTGTCAAATAGCTGACAACCTGGTCTTTGTCAAGTTCATTTAAAACATCAACGGCATCATCGGCATACATTTCTGAAAGCATATCCGCAGCATAGTGGGGATTCATCTCAGCAAGGACGTCTTTATATTCTTCTTCCTCAATCTCCAGATTTTCAAATAGAGCTGCCATTTCTTCCGGAGAGAGATAAAGATAAATTTTTGCCCGGATGTCCTCATCCAGATCTTTAAAAAATGAAGCCTGATCATAAGGGTGCATATCAAGAAATTCATTCCTGAAGATATCAATTTCTTCATTTTGTAAAGATTGGATTAAAAGACCGGCATTGATGTGGGAATCAGACTTTTCCTCTGCGTGATCTTCCATAAGAATTTACCTCCTCTCATACAATGAAACCATCCTTTTGGAATGTTTTCCCCAGCACAGGAATTCTGAGAAAATGGGGACAAATTCATTCTAGCTGTGGAATTGATATTGCCTGCACAAACCACAAGCTCTTTGCCCATTAAAACGCATAACAGGAAAACGTACTTCACTATACTAGCAAATCTTTGTTTTTTTGTCGTCTCTGAACAACCATAAGATCAGATGAACGTTAATGAAGAATTTTTATTATTTTTAATTTTCCCATTCCTTGAACTAAAAACCGTCCAAGCTTTCTCTTCAGCTTGAAAAATGGAGCGTCATGATAAATATTATGAAAATTGATATCATAACAGTAGAACTATTAAAGGAGCCTAATTATGAGACTTGATATTATTGGTGATATTCATGGCTGCTTTGCTGAATTTAAACAGCTGACATTGGAAATGGGCTATTGCTGGAAGAGGGGATTTCCTGTACACCCAAGTAATAGAAAACTTGCCTTTGTAGGAGACTTAACAGACAGAGGACCAGAATCTCTGGCAGTCATCGATGCAGTATATAACCTTGTCGCAAATGACTTGGCACACTATGTCCCGGGCAATCATTGCAATAAACTATACCGCTTCTTTTTAGGAAATAAAGTTCAAATTACACATGGCCTGGAAACCACAGCAGCTGAATATGAGCAGCTTGACCCGCAATCACAGAAGGAAATTAAAAGGAAATTTATTGAATTATATGAAAATGCACCGCTATACCATGTACTCGACAACAATAAACTGGTAATCGCCCATGCTGGAATTAAGGAAAGCTATATTGGGAAACATTCATCCAAAGTTAAAACGTTTGTTCTTTACGGAGATATAACTGGAGAAAAAAATCCTGACGGTACACCTGTAAGACGGGATTGGGCTAAACAGTATGAGGGTAAGGCAGCAGTTGTCTATGGGCATACTCCTGTAAAGGAAGTCAGGAAAATCAATAACACCTTTAATATTGATACAGGTGCTGTTTTTGGCAATAAATTAACTGCACTTAGATATCCTGAAGTGGAATTCATGTCAGTCCAGTCAGGCATGCCTTATGTGGAAGAAAAATTTAGGAAGATTTAATCCAAAAAGCCGGCAAATGTTAATGCCGGCTTTTATAATAGGCAATTCATATCTTCTGGTAGCTTCTGTTCAAACAAAAGGGTTCTGTGCAGAAAGGGATGATTGAAGGAAAGGCTGCAGCAGTGCAGTGCCTGCCTCCTGATAATCTGTCTTGTGCCTCCATACAATTCATCACCCGCAAGAGGATAACCAAGCCAGGCCAAATGGACTCTGATCTGATGAGTTCTGCCAGTTTCAAGCTTTAATTTTACATGAGTAAATTCTTTGCGGCGGCTGATTACCTGATAATGAGTACATGCGTATTGACCTTCCTCACTAACTTCCCGCTCAATAATACTGTCTTTTTTTCTCGCAATCGGCTGTTCTATAGTACCGGCATCCCAGATGACTGCCCCTTCTGCAAAGGCTTCATAAGTGCGCTGGATATTACGGAAGCGCTGCTGCTGGCTAAGCAAATGATGCACATGCCTGTGTTTCGCAATTAAAACCAAGCCGGAAGTATCTCGATCCAGTCGAGTCACGATATGTGCTGCAGACTTTAAGCCTATTCGCTGATAGTATCCAATCAGCCGATTAGCCAAACTTCCCGAAGGATGTTCTCTCGAAGGAATGGTACTAACACCTGCCGGTTTATTTACTACAAGAAGATAATCATCTTCATAATGAATATCAAGGGGCAAGTCTTCACCCTTCATGCCTTCACTGGGAACTTCTTCCGGAAAACCAACCTGAAGGATATCTCCTTCCTTTAACTCATAGCGGACATTGACTTCCACATTGTTCACTTTAATGAAGCCGCCAGCAAACTTTATGTCAGTAAGTGCAGTTTTAGAAATATCATTCTCTTTTAAAAATTCCCTGATTAACGAGCCCGCCTGCGGGGCAGTAATTTTCCATTGTAATTTAAAACGCTCCATGAGCAATTGGCTCCTGTTCTATAAGAAGTAACGGGATTATTAAAATAAGTGATTCTAAAAACTGCAGGGTTCCTTTATCAATCAGCAACAAATGAATCGTGAACTCTTTTCCAGAATGGGAATGGCCTGAACCTGGCAAAACGGATTTTCTCATCTGCCACTCTGAATTGTATTGATTTTACATCTTTATGAAGAAGAGTCAAATGATCAATGGTAATTTGAAAATCCGGTTCATTCACAGGCTTAAGCATGCATGTATGGTGTGCCGGCAATACGAGCGGAGAGCCAACTGTACGGAATACCTTGTTATTGATGGAAGCCATTTCAGCAAGCTGGATGGCAGGCAAGGATGGATGCAGGATGGCACCCCCCAGCGCCTTATTATAAGCTGTACTTCCAGATGGTGTAGAAACACAAAGGCCATCTCCCCGAAACCTTTCAAAATGCTGGCCGCGTATTTCCACATCCATTACTAAAGTACCTTCCACCGCTTTAACTGTTGATTCATTCAATGCAAGATAACGGGTTTCTTTGCCGCCATGCTGGTAGCGGATAATTACTTCCAAAAGCGGATATTCAATCACTTGATATGGGGTTTTGGCAATTGCAATGACAAGCTTTTCGATTTCCTCCGGCACCCAGTCTGCATAAAACCCAAGGTGGCCTGTATGTATACCCACAAACGCGGTCTTGTCCAGACGGCTGCTGTATCGGTGAAAGGCATAAAGTAAAGTGCCATCCCCGCCTACCGATATGACAATATCAGGCTCTTCTTCATCATATGTAAGCTCGAAGTCCAATAAATAGGTTCTCATTTTGTGCATGAGTGTATTAGATTTTGAATCTCCTTTTGAGGTAATGGCAAATTTCATCTTATCCAAGCTCCTCTTTTATACGTTAGTTTTCTCCCTTTTGCTGCTTTTCCTTTTTCCTTGTAAAGAATGCCTGTGCATCCTGAATTTCACCGCGAATGAGTGACATTTCTTCATCCAGCCTGAAAGCAGCCTCTGCCGCTCTCTGGAGCCTCATTTGAATATCTTCAGGGAATTGGCCCTTATATTTATAATTTAAGGAATGTTCAACCGTGGCCCAGAAATTCATGGCAAGTGTTCTGATTTGAATCTCTGCGAGAATTTTCTTCTCTCCTTTTATTGTCTGAACAGGATAGCGGATCACGACATGGTAAGAGCGGTAACCGCTTGCTTTTTTATGAGATATGTAGTCTCTTTCTTCAACAATTTCAAAATCATTTCTTTTTCTTAATAGCTCAACCACTCTCTTAATATCATCTACAAATTGGCACATCATTCTAACACCGGCAATATCCTGCATTTCAGATTCCAATTTGTCGAGAGGAATGCCTTTTTGGTTTGCCTTATCAAGAATGCTTGCAATTGGCTTTACCCTCCCAGTAACAAATTCAATCGGAGAATGGGTAGAATCCATTTCAAATTGGCTTCTCATGCCTTTTAGCTTTACTTTTAATTCTTCGACCGCCTGCTTATATGGCGCCAAAAATAAATCCCAATGCTTCACCTGCAACACCACCAAATATCCGAAGTTAGAAAAGCGCAAGCGCCTCGACTACCCCCGACTTCGAGAGGGGGTAACACAGCCTATCTCTTTATCCAAGTTTTTCGTAATTTAAACATTAATTAAAATATGTTCTCTACTTTTTCTACCATTTCATTACCATAATTGCTGTTCCCACGGATATTTTCTATTAAATCTCCTAATTCCTCATGAAAGCCTGCCAGTTCAATACGATCATGATTACGATCAGAAGCAAAAACACGCATCTGGCCATCAAGTGCCTTTTTAAGTTCCGTCCAGACTGTTTCCGGAAGGGAAATATATGTATAATCATCATTTTGTTCTGCTATGTAAATAAATGAAAGGTTGTCGGAATCAGCCAATATTTGCCGCATGGCTGTTAAGCCTGAGACTGTTCCAGCTTCTATTTCCAAAATTAATTCATTTTCAATCCATTCTGCATTTAAAACTGTAAGTTTCTGTTTCATTTTTCTACCTCCATTGTCATTACCTATTCTATCGCAGATTTTATGGACAGTAAAACCCCTGATTCAATTTTCATAGCCACAGTCCTGCGCCCCGATAGTTGAGTCTCCCCTGATTGACTTTATCACAATAATAAAAAAAACTTCAAAGATTGAAGTCCATGCTAATTAAGGAGATAATACAGGAAATTACTAATAGCTGAGGTGTAGAGGCTTGTCTAACAAAAATATTGAAATTGAATTTAAAAACATGCTGACCAGTGAAGAGTTTTCCTCATTAATAGATTTTTTTTAATTAATAAGAGAGGATTTTTAT
>NZ_CAXQGS010000047.1:0-17037 GCF_964223445.1 Cytobacillus sp. | reverse complement strand
GCAAAAGATGCCATTGAGGTTGAATCCTTAAGGGGCGATATCCGCTTTCAAGATGTAGCATTTAGTTATGACAAGCATAAATCTGTGCTTGAGGGGATTCACCTTCAAATAAAAGCAGGTGAAACAGTTGCTTTTGTTGGACCTTCAGGTGCCGGAAAGACAACGATTTGCTCTTTGATTCCACGCTTTTATGATGTAAATAGCGGAAGCATTAAGATCGATGGCATGGATATCAAGGATATGACGAAAAAATCACTGAGATCGCAAATCGGCATTGTCCAGCAGGATGTTTTCCTGTTTACCGGTACCCTGAAAGAAAATATAGCTTACGGAATGCTTGGGGCAACAGATGAGCAAATTGCTGAAGCTGCTAAAAAAGCTCACCTGCAGGATTTCATTGCATCTCTTCCGGATGGCTACGAAACACAAATTGGGGAACGGGGATTAAAGCTGTCCGGTGGACAAAAACAGCGAATTGCCATTGCGAGAATGTTCCTGAAAAATCCGCCAATTCTGATTCTGGATGAAGCAACTTCGGCATTGGATACAGAAACCGAACAGATTATTCAAACGGCGTTGAATGAGCTTGCCGTAAACCGCACCACACTTGTGATTGCTCACAGGCTCGCAACCATTCGCAATGCAGACAGGGTGGTGGTTGTCACAGAAGACGGCATTGCCGAAGAAGGTACACATGATGAGTTAATAGAACAGGGCGGGATCTTCGCAGGTCTCCATAATGTGCAATTCCAAAGATAAAGCAGAATCCGTAATGGATTCTGCTTTTTTGTCTAAATGGTGACCTCTGCAAAATACTGTTTCATCAAACAAACCTGGAAAAGATATTAGAAACTGGCAAACAAGCATTCATTTTTACAAACAATGCCGGGAAATCTGCAAACAATTCATGAGAGCCAATAAATAAAAGCATAATTTTCAGAACAGTCAAAAAGAACTATCGATTTAGTCAAAAATATGGAAGTTTTTAACTAGAACAGGACTTATGTGGTATAGACAACTATACTCTATCTCTATTAATCTTACAGTATGTAAACCCTTTCAAACATAAAGGAGGTTATTGGCTGATGAAAGTTCATAAAATTAAAGGAGGCAGTATGAAAAATAAAACCAAGCTTGTTGTGCTATCTGCAGCACTTAGCACATCACTCTTTATTCCGGCAGCATATCCGGCATCTGCGCAGGGCGCGGAAGGAGTTAAGCCAACGATGGAAATGAAGAATCATAAAGATGTGAAACACAAAATTCATCCAATTTTTTCGTGGGATCGCCCTGGGCCGATTTCTCCTATTCTTCATCCAGGTTCAGCGGCGGGAGCTGGAATGGTTCAGCAGCCGCTCAATGAAATCGATCCATTAATGGAAGAGATGATTTCAGAGGGAGTCATGCCGGGTGCTGTTACATTTGTCGCAAGACGGGGCCATATTGTCAAACATGATGCATACGGATATTCCTACCGCTATACGGATGATAAATTCACTGAAGCGCAGAATCCGATTGAAATGACGGAAGATACTATCTTTGATCTGGCTTCAATCAGTAAAATTTTTACAACGACTGCTGCGATGATATTGTATGATGAAGGCCGCTTTCAACTGGATGATCCTGTTGCGAAATATATCCCCGAGTTTGCGGAAAACGGCAAGGAAAATGTAACGATTCGCCAGCTGATGACACATACTTCAGGATTTACTGCATGGATTCCTTTATATTCACAAGGGAGCAGCAGAGACGATCGCATGCAAATCGTTTTTAAACATCCATTAGCCACTGAACCAGGCGAAGCGTATACATACAGCGATTTAAATATGATTACGCTCGGCGCAATAATCGAACGCTTGTCAGGACAAAGTCTGGATGAGTTTGTGAAAAAACGCATAACCAACCCCCTCGGTATGAAGGATACGATGTATAATCCTCCTGAATCTTTAAAACAGCGGATTGCAGCCACGGAATACCAGCCTGCTATCGGCAGGGGTCTTGTCTGGGGGGAAGTTCATGATGAAAATGCCTGGTCCCTTGATGGTGTTGCCGGACATGCAGGTGTCTTTTCCACTGCATCCGATCTTGCTAAACTTGCCCATATGTATGTGAATGACGGGCGTTATGGCGGCAAGCGGATTTTAAAGGAAGAGACGGTGAAAATGCTGATTCAAAACCAGATTCCTCAATTTCCTGGTGATGATCATGGCCTTGGCTGGGAGCTTGGTCAGGGATGGTTCATGGATGCCTTATCAGAGGGAACTTCACTTGGGCATACAGGGTACACTGGAACATCCATTGTAATAAACCGGAATAATGGCACGATTGCGATTCTCTTAACAAATCGGGTCCATCCATCCAGAAATACAGTTACAACAAATATTGCAAGGCGGGCATTTGCAAGACAGGTAGCAGATTCCATTCCTGTTGCAATCCCTGGAAAAGGAGATGCCTGGTTCTCAGGATATGGAGATAAAATTCAGCATAATTTAACGGCTAAAGTGGATCTCAATGAAGAAGCAGTCCTGTCGTTTGATACCTGGTACAGAACTGAAACCAATGCGGATATGGCCTTTGTTGAGGTATCAGAGGATGGCATCAATTGGACACAGGCTGCCCAGCCATTAACAGGCAGCAGCATTGATTGGAAGAAGGAAAAACTAACGATTCCTGCAGGAACCTCTCACATTCGATTCCGATACCAGACAGACAGTACAGTAAACGGCAGAGGCTGGTATGTTGATAATGTAAAACTCATATTTTCAGATGGCCAAAAAGTGACGCCTTCCTTCTCAGGAAACGGGTGGAAAAAAAGAAATTACTAGCATTCGATTTTTTAGTGAAAAGTAAGCTTAAGTGCATATGAAATTAATGCAGTAAGGACGGTGGAAGAAATGGTTAAAGCCCGCAAAGTAATGTTCATTTCCCTTCTCGCAATTACACTTGCCGTTTCACAGTTATGGATCGCAGGAACATTGAAAAAAGCATCAGCAGAAAGTGCAGCAAAGGATTTAATCATCCTGCAGAATGTGCCTGAGGCCAGTACAGAGATTAGTGGAGATACTTTTCGATTAAAGGCTCTTCATGTATTTAAGGAAGGACATTTCGTTGGAGTTTCAGATGATGTGAAATGGAAATCTTCCAATAAAAATGTTGCAGCAGTTGATCAGTCGGGGAATATCACCTTAATGGGGAAACCCGGAAAAACCTTCATCAGTGTAACGGATGGAGTATATAAGGACCGTATTGCACTTCAAATAAAACCTGACGGCAAAAAGGGCAGCAAAGGCAAGCCAGCTTTTAAAGTGAAAATCATTAAGGAGCATGGGAAACAGTATGATCTCATTAGCCGGGCAGTGAAAAACATGTCCATTGAAGAGAAGGTCGGCCAGATGCTGATGCCGGATTTCCGCACCTGGAAGGGAAAAAATGTCACTGAAATGCTGCCAGAAATTGAGAAGCTGGTGAAAGATTATCATCTTGGCGGAGTTATATTATTCCGTGAAAATGTAGTGACAACAGAACAGACAGCCACACTGGTTTCAGACTATCAGAAAGCTGCCGATAAATTCGGCTTATTGATGACGATTGACCAGGAAGGCGGAATTGTTACACGTCTTCAATCAGGAACGGACATGCCTGGCAATATGGCATTAGGGGCTGCACGTTCTGAAGAAATTTCCCGCAAGGTCGGCAAGGCGATTGGAGAGGAGCTTGCATCACTCGGCATTAATATGAACTTTGCACCTGTCATGGATGTAAATAATAATCCCGACAATCCGGTAATTGGCGTTCGTTCATTTGGTGAGGACCCGCAGCTTGTCGCTGACATGGGTGTTGCTTATACACAAGGATTGCAATCAGCAGGTGTTGCCGCAACTGCAAAGCATTTTCCCGGACATGGAGATACAGCAGTGGACTCACATCTTGGATTGCCTGAAGTACCACATGACAAAGATCGCCTAAAAGAAGTTGAACTTTATCCTTTCCAAAAGGGAATGGAAGCAGGGATTGATGCCATCATGACAGCACATGTTACCTTCCCTAAGATTGATGATACAAAAGCAATCTCGAAAAAAACGGGTGAAGAAATTGCAGTTCCGGCCACTCTTTCCCATAAAGTGCTGACTGAACTTATGAGAGAAGAAATGGGCTATGATGGTGTTATTACAACAGACGCAATGAATATGAATGCCATCGCAGAACATTTTGGACCAGTTGACGCGGCTATTAGAGCAGTTAAAGCTGGAACAGATATTGTCCTAATGCCTGTTGGACTTCAAGAAGTTGCAGAAGGGCTATTGAAAGCGGTGGAGAATGGAGAAATTTCAGAAAAACGCATTGATTCATCAGTTGAACGAATCTTAACACTGAAAATAAAGCGGGGAATTATTAAAGAAGAGACACCACAGCCGATTGATGAAAAAATTGCAAACGCACTTGAGATTGTTGGATCAGAAGAACATAAACAAATAGAAAAAGAAGCAGCTGAACGTTCAGTCACACTGGTAAAGCATGATAAAGATGTACTGCCGCTGCAATTATCTTCTGAAGATCATATTGTCGTTGTCGGCAATACGTATATTGCAGACTTAAAAAACGCAATCAGCAAGTTTCATGCAAACACAACGGTCATCCAGACCTCAAGCTATGCATTAACGGAAGAGCAGAAGCAGCTAATCAGGAATGCCAGTGCTGTAATTGTTGGCTCCTATACGTTTAATGTATCAGGCCGCTCACCTGACAGCGCGCAGATGAAAATGGTTAATTCCATCGTCGCTGAGTCAGAAGCCCCGGTTATTGCGGTTGGCATCCGTAACCCATATGACATCATGGCCTATCCGGAGGTTGATGCATACATTGCACAATACGGATTCAGAGCTGCGAGCTTTGATGCATCTGCAGGTGTTGTTTTTGGCCAGGTTAATCCTTCAGGTAAATTGCCTGTAACAATTCCGGGTACAGATGGCAGTGTTTTATATGAATTTGGCCATGGATTGAGCTATTAGGCACACTGCTATTTTTGAAAAGGAAAGGGTACGGGCAGCAGCCCCGGGGTTTTGCCCGTACCTCTTTCTTAACCAAGGAGGGAAAATATAATGAAGAAATGGCTCATGGCATTTTTGACAATGATTCTCGTACTCTCTTCTTTAACTGTTGTGCTTGCAGATAACGGCAATGGAAAAGGAAAAGGCAAGAAGAAGAAATTCGAGCTTGGTGTTGAAGTTCTTTTAGATGATAAAAAGGATCTCATAGAAGGAAAAAGAGTTGGTTTAATTACAAACCCTACTGGGGTCGACCAGAATTTAAACAGTATTGTCGATATTCTGCACAAAGATCCTGACGTGGAATTAACAGCTTTATATGGTCCGGAGCATGGAGTCCGCGGAAGTGCACAGGCAGGAGAATACGTTGAGTATTATATAGATGAAAAGACAGGGCTTCCTGTTTACAGTTTATATGGAAAAACCAAGAAGCCTACACCTGAAATGCTGGAGAATATCGACGTGCTCCTGTTTGATATCCAGGATGTTGGAACACGTTTTTACACGTATATTTACACAATGGCATATGCGATGGAAGCAGCAAAAGAAAACAATATCCCTTTCATCGTGCTGGACAGGCCAAATCCTCAAGGTGGAACAAAGGTTGAAGGGCCAGTGCTTGATATGAAGTATTCCTCATTTGTGGGGAATTACCCGATCCCGCTCCGGCATGGGATGACTGTAGGTGAGCTGGCTGAATTATTCAATGAAGAGTTCGAAATTGGTGCAGATTTGACTGTTGTCAAAATGAATGGCTGGAAGCGCAATATGTATTACGATGACACCAGCCTTCCGTTTGTCATGCCGTCTCCTAATATGCCAACGCTGGATACAGCTTTAGTATATCCGGGAGCTGCTTTGATTGAAGGGACGAATGTTTCTGAGGGACGTGGAACAACGAAGCCGTTTGAATTAATTGGTGCTCCATTTATCAATGCCGATGACCTGGCTGGACGTTTGAACAGTCTTAATCTTCCGGGGGTAACCTTTAGAGCTGCTTCGTTTACACCAAGCTTCTCTAAGCATGCAGGGCAGCTTTCCCATGGGATTCAAATTCATGTTACTCATCGCGATGCGTTCAAGCCTGTCGAGACAGGACTTCACATCGTGAAGGCGATCCATGATATGTATCCGGAAGACTTCGAATTCCGTGCAGAGAACAGTGCTGGAATTTCATTTTTTGACAACCTGATGGGCAATGGCTGGGTACGTGAAGCCATTGAGGAAGGGAAGACAGTTGAAGAAATTTCCTCCAAATGGCAGACCGAATTAAAACTATTCAAAAAGACACGTGAAGAATATTTACTCTATTAAACTGGCAGGAAAGAACTTGGCGGCAAAATGCCCCAGGTTCTTTTTTTAATTATTAGGCGGGCCGGCATAATACTGATGGCGTCTGGTACTGAATGATAAAGCCTGTTCATAATATGTAATAATCCATGCAGAAAGAGGTGTATAACAATGTTGGGGTTTTTACAAAAGATTGGCAAGTCTTTAATGCTGCCGATTGCAGTCATGCCTGCAGCTGCACTTTTGTTAAGGTTGGGACAGGATGACCTATTAGGCATTCCGTTTATATCAGCAGCCGGGAATGCGGTCTTTGGACATTTGGCACTTTTGTTTGCCATAGGGATTGCCATCGGTTTTTCTAAGGATGGCAGCGGGGCAGCTGCCCTTGCCGGCGCAGTGGGGTATTTTGTTCTGACTGAAGGTGCCGCAGCAATAAACGAAACGGTCAATATGGGTGTTTTTGGTGGAATCATTTCCGGTATTATTGCAGGGCTATTATACAATAAATATCATGATATTAAGCTGCCGGAATGGCTTGGTTTCTTTGGAGGAAAACGGTTTGTGCCGATTATCACATCACTTGTTATGATTGTCATTGCATTTTTGTTCGGGTATGTGTGGCCGCCGGTCCAGGCAGGCATTAATGGTGTGGGCGATTGGATTATTGGTGCAGGTGCTGCAGGTGTTGGAGTCTTCGGATTCTTGAACCGATTATTAATTCCTGTTGGGCTCCACCATGTTTTGAACACGCTTGTCTGGTTTGAGTTTGGTGAGTTTACCAATGCAGCCGGGGATGTCATTAAAGGGGACTTATGGCGCTTCCTTGCTAAAGATCCATCAGCAGGAATTTTCATGACAGGGTTCTTCCCGATCATGATGTTTGGACTGCCGGGTGCTGCTTTTGCCATGGTTGCCACTGCTAGAAAGGAAAGAAGGAAAGCGGTTGCCGGGGCGATGGCAGGTCTAGCATTTACTTCCTTTCTGACCGGTATTACAGAGCCGATTGAATTCTTATTTATGTTTTTATCACCAGTTTTATATTTAATTCATGCTCTTTTAACAGGTCTGGCTATGTCCATCTCCTATGCCCTGGATATTCATCATGGTTTCGGGTTCTTTGCAGGCGCCCTGGATTACATCCTAAACTTCGGCATTGCCCAGAAGCCAGTGCTGCTTGCGGGAATAGGTCTCCTTTATGGTCTTCTGTATTTTGTGGTTTTCTATTTCCTGATCAAGAAACTGGATTTAAAAACGCCGGGAAGGGAAGATGAAATTGAAGGTGAATTCCAAGATAATTATGCTGTTAAAGGCAATTATGCCGAAGCAGCAAATGCCTATTTGATGGCTTTGGGCGGTATAGAAAATCTCGAAGAAATTGATAACTGCGTGACCCGTCTTCGTTTAAAGGTGAAAGATATAGCGCTGGTTGATGAAGGGCATTTAAAACAGATTGGGGCAAAAGGAGTAATAAAGCTCAGCAAAACCAGTCTTCAGGTAATAGTTGGAACGGATGTAGAGTTCCTTTCAAATGAAATGAAGAAGAAACTATAAAATTTGTAATCTGGCTCTGTTGAAGGGCCGGATTTTTTATTCTCGTATGGTGGTGACTGGACAAGAGCCAATTTTTGCTGGCTCGGGATGTTTGTTTAAGCATGTCCATATTTGGAACATACGATAACAGCGTAAGGGTACCCTTATTAATTGAATAAAAAGGGGGGATATCACTATGGTAGGACCATTAACGGGGTTAATTGTGTTTGCTTTAGCATTCTTATTGCTTTTAGCAAGCATTTTCGCACCGAGATTGACAGGGAAAATTAGAGATGCAATTTGTCGGCTTTTAGAATGTCAAGCTCCTTGCGCATAATAATATAAAAGAATTTGAGTCCGTTTGAAACCCTGGTGAACGTCCAGGGTTTTTTAAATTGGTGTCCCTCAATTTCTGCTTTTACTGTATGTTTGTCCATTCCACTTATTGAGATTATACATAGTATAGGATAGAAACTAAGAAAGGCGGTCTGATTATGGTTGATAATAATGAAGGGAAAGGTGCATTAGAGGATTCGGAAAATCTGGAAAAGCTAGCTGCTAAACTGCTGAAAGACCAGACTATAGATTTTACTTCATTATTCAGTTTGGCCAGTAAAATAATTCAAGATGATTCTATAATGAATCTGTCAGAAGGTTTAAGAGAGATGCAAGAGGATGATGCAGTAAGTGAAGAGAATATCGAACTTGAAGATATAGAAGCATTAAGGAAACAAATGGCATCAATGAAAGCTGACCTGATTTTTATGAAAAGAGAGATAAGTGAATTAAAGGAACAAAATGCATCGCTAATAGGCATTTATATGAGGTTAATAAAAGCTGCAAATCAAGACTTTAAAAAAGGTGTCGGGCTTATTGCAGAAATAAGCAAGTTATTAAAATAAGGACTTAAAGCATTGCTTTGACGAGTAATGCTTTTTTAATATTTTATTTTATTTCCAATTCGGACTATTAGTCTATTAGCTGGAGCTAAAAAAATCGTAAAAGTATTGTTTGTTATCTTAAATAGTATTAATTAAAAAATTTCGCATTCCGATAAAAAAGTATTGTGCAATGAAGGAAAATCATTGATAATCTTTTAAAGATAGAGTGATACTCATCTATACATTTTTCTGATGAGGGGGAGTACATTGAAAATTCGTGTATCCGCTGTGCAGTATCATCTGCACACCATTCGTTCATTTGAAGAGTTTGCCATGCAATGTGAGCATTACATTAAAACTGCCCAGGAGTTCGGAACGGAGTTTGTCTTATTTCCTGAATTTTTTACCACACAGCTTTTGTCCATTGGAAGTGAGCAGGGAACAAGTCTGACGATTAACGAACTGCCTGGTTTCACCGATCAGTATAAAACGCTATTTTCCAATTTTGCTAAAGATACAAAAATGCATATTATCGGCGGTACACACGTTATTAACAAAGATGGCCGTCTTTATAATGTCGCTCATTTATTTTATCCGGATGGCCGGGTTGAAGAACAGGCAAAACTGCATATCACTCCTACTGAAGTCCATGAGTGGAATATGTCGCCTGGCGAAGGCCTCCGTGTATTTAATACAGATAAAGGCAGAATAGCCATCCTGACATGCTATGACATTGAGTTTCCGGAAATCGTCCGTATGGCTAAAGCAAAAGGAGCAGATGTTATTTTCTGTCCTTCCTGCACGGATGACCGGCATGGTTTCCACCGTGTCCGTTATACAAGCCATGCTAGAGCTATTGAGAATCAGGTTTATGTTGTGGTCACAGGAACAATTGGTTCCCTGCCTACTGTCGACTTTATGCGTGCCAATTTCGGCCAGGCAGCTGTCATTACACCAAATGATATTCCATTTCCGCCAAAGGGGATTATGGTGGAAGGCGAGTTGAATGACGATATGATTGTGACTGCCGATCTTGACCTTAGCCTTTTATATGAAGTCCGCGAACGAGGCTCTGTTACGACTTGGCGCGACCGCAGAACAGATCTGTATGTAGACTGGGAAAAAGAAAATATCGAAGGCTGAAATATGTCATATAGAAGCGAATTTTATGTGTTTGACGGGGATAAGCCGGTTCCGGCTGTAATCAGGAATTATAGTAAAGCGGATTTTGATCAGTTAATTGACATTCAGGCAGAATGCTTTCCGCCCCCTTTTCCTTCAGATTTATGGTGGAATAAGGAGCAATTGACTAACCATGTGGAGCTCTTTCCGGATGGTGCACTTTGCATCGAAGTTGAAGGAGTATTAGCAGGGTCTTTAACCGGGCTGATTGTTGATTTTGACCCTTCACACCCGGAGCATACATGGGAAGAAATAACAGACAGCGGCTATATTCGCAATCATAGTCCTCAAGGCAACACATTATATATTGTTGATATAAGTGTCCGCCCCAAGTTCCGAAAACTTGGGCTGGGCAAATTAATGATGCAGGCTATGTATCAGGTTGTCATAAACTTAGGTCTCGATCGCTTGCTTGGTGGGGGGCGGATGCCAGGCTACCATAAATTTGCCCATGAATTGTCTGCCCAGGAATATCTTCAGCAATTGATCAATGGGAAAAAGAAAGATCCGGTTATCACTTTTTTGCTGAGGTGCGGCCGAACTCCGCTCACTGTTGCAGAAAATTATTTAGAAGATGAAGAGTCACTTAATTACGGTGCCTTAATGGAGTGGAAGAATCCATTTAAAGTATAAGCGGCAAAGGAGATAGTACATTGGAATATATCAGAATTACGAGTATTCATGATCCGCTCTTTGTTAAAATGCATGAGTTAATGAAAGAAGTCTTTCCTCCTGAAGAAGTACTTGAGTTTGAACTATGGAAGGAACCTCTTGAAGATTCGGGAATTCGTGTGTTTGCGGCTGTTCATGAAGGTGATGTGGTTGGAGCTACCGAATATCGCTACTATCCGGAATGGAATATTGCCATGACTGATTTTACCATCATTGGCCGTCAGGGACTAAGCATTGGCCGTTTCCTTGCAGGAAATCGATCCAAGGATCTGACGGAACTTACCCGCCAAAACGGTAAAGAGCTATTTGGCATGTTTGCAGAAATTTATGATCCTTATGGGATTGAAGACCATGAATTTGGCGGTGCCAAGCCAATGAACCCATTCGTCCGCCGTGAGGTTTTGTCTCATATGGGCTATAAAAAGCTTGATTTTCCTTATCTTCATCCTTCCTGGAAAAATGATGGGGAAGCAGTTAAAGGACTTGATTTTTGCTTCATGCCAGCTGATGAAGAAATCACAGAAATTCATGCTGAATTAGTCATTAATTTCTTAACAGAATATTATTCTGTTTTATCTGCTAAACCGCAGGATTGGTATACAATGATAGAGCAGTTAAAAGAGAAGGAATATATTTCCCTATTGCCTTTATAATCTGCAAAAAGCCCTAATACTTAAGGGCTTTTTATTTTTATGTTTAGAGGGGAAACGAAAAAGGGAATGAATATAATAGTAATGTTCAACCGAAAAGAGGGATCTGTTCATGGCCGTAAAGAGATTAATAAAAGCGTTTATTGCAAAGAAAGGTGTTTCGCTTGTGAAAAAATATGTTGTCCCTGCTGTTAAAAGGAAGCTGAAAAACAGAAGATAAATTTAGGCATCTTCCATTGGAAGGTGCATTTTTTTGGGACAAAAGAAATGCGGAATAATCTGAAATTAAATAGTGTAAATCTCATATGCTAAACATTTTTATAGTTACATAGGATGAAGGAGGACATGTATTATTTTGTAGAAATTTTAGGAAATCTGGGTGATGTATAAAATTCTGAATTTTCTTTACTATAAAAATGCAGTATTTCGGGACACTTAAATCTTAGAGTGCCGACTACATACAGCATTATATTAAGGGGGAGTCCATTTGAAAAAGGAAATCTTAATTAAAACCGCATTAGCTGGAGCTCTTGTACTTTCTGCGGGTGGCACAACAGCACTTGCACATGATGAATTCAGTGGAGGTATTGAAAAAGGTGATAGTCTGGCCGGTGTTGAATTATCTGTACCATTACTTGAAGGCACTAAGAATACAGGTAATCTTCAAGAAGTTGCGGCTGTTCCGCTAAAAGAAGTTAAAGAGGGGGTACAAAATTCATCGGGTGACGTTTATGCGCATAAAGGGTTTGCCTATGTAGGCACACATACGAAAAATGGCGGAGAAGGCGGAGTGCGTGTATTTGATATGAAAGAGCCTTCAAATCCAGTAGAAGTGTCGTCATTTGCTCATATTCCAGGGACATGGCAGGAAAAAGTAATTGTAAAAACTGTTAATACGAAGCACTTTAAAGGTGATTTGGCTGCAGTCAGCGTTCAAAAGGTAGATCGAACCAACCCAAATGCAAAAGGAGGATTTGTATTATACGATGTAACAAACCCTCGGGAACCAAAGGAACTGGGATTTTGGGAAGATACATCGGGGGCACGGGGAACACATGAACTTTACCTAACCGTTCAAGGAAATAATGTTTATGTGCTGACTGCAAATTGCTATGCAGATCTGTATTCTCATGGTGAAAAAATGGATGTTAATATTGTAGACGTTACAAATCCCTCAACGCCTGAAACAATTTATGAATTTAATCCGCGCAATTATATACCTGAAGTGAACGATGATAATTATGATGGATATAATTGGACTGATGAGGGAGGAATTCAAAGGGCAGCGTTTGCTCATAGCGTCAAAACAGATGGAACTGGGAAAACAGCTTTCCTTTCGTACTGGGATTTAGGAACAATCATACTTGATATTAGCGATGCCAAAAATCCAATTTATCTGGGCAGGACGGATTTCGCCAATGATGTTCAGGGAGCAGCCCATTCGATGGATTTAGCTAAAGGAGGAAATGTCCTTATAGAGACAAGGGAGGTATTTGGTCCAACCAGAGAGGGCTTTGAGAGTGCCTATGGCTACACAATGATTTATGATATCAAAGATAAGACAGATCCAAAGCTTCTAAGCACTTTTAGAACCGACTTCACTGAGAAGATTCCTGGAGGAGCGACGGTCCATGATCCAAAGGTTCAGGGGAACACATTGTATCTCTCACATTATGCAGGGGGTGTAAGGACAGTTGATATTACAAACCCGTCGAATCCGGAAGAAATTGGTGTCTATATTCCAAGCAAATCTAACATTTGGGGTGTATTCGTAGATCGCAATTATGTACTTGCATCCGATATGGGTTCTGGATTGAAAGTTCTGCAGAAAAACGGCAGCCAATAATATTTAAAAAACAGGAGTCCCCAAGAAGGCTCCTGTTTTTTGATATCTCCTAAAAAAAGGACGGTTATAATGATAAACTTTTGACCTGTGAAACTACAGAGTTATCTTTGAGTTTTCAGCTTTCATTTTTCTCGGCCAAACAGTATAACTGAAGCTGATGGCAAAATCGATTGCAAGAGCCAATGTCCATATTCTTGCTAATCCTTTGAGACTCTCCGTTTGCTTGGGATTGCCAATAAAAAGGATCATAGCCATTAATAAAACTAAACCAATTATCCATGCGAGAAGATGCCTATACCATCCGTTTCTTTCTCTCCTTGCATGTTCTCTGCCGTGTTTTGCAGGCTTCTCGGGTTTTGGTCCATTTTCGAACTTATAGGCAAATCTTTCGTCTCCCCATTGAATCAGAAGATCCATAGGCGACGGTTACACAATATAAATTGCTGCAATGCCATGGAAGATGGTTGCCTTTGTTCCTCTGTGCAAATCAATGGTAGTTGCTGCAATTAGAATTAAATCAATTAGCGGAGTACAAAGCAAAAAGAAAGCCCCTAATGATTTTTTCTTTAATATATATCTTGCTGCTGAATTTACAGCCGTTTTTTTGTGTCCAATATAATCTATTTTTGTTAGAATGCCTGGAGTTATCTGCCAATATCTTTAACTAAACGTTTAACTTTTGCTTGCAAGGGTAGTGAAAACCTAAGAAACAGATTCATTGAAAGGATGATTGATTTGCCAGAATATCTCAATATAAAGATAAATGGTATAGAAATCAAGGCAAAGCAGGATCAAACCGTTTTGCAATTATTAAACGATAGTTCGATTGAAATTCCTCAGGTTTGCTTCCATCCGAGCCTTGGAGCAATAGAAACCTGTGATACCTGTATTGTTTCTGTCAATGGAGAACTCGTCCGTTCGTGCTCCACAAAAATGAAAGATGGAGACGTAATTGATACTGTGGATCCAGATGTAAAACAGGCGCAGACCATTGCCATGGATAAGATACTCTTTAATCATGAATTGTATTGTACGGTTTGTGATTATAACAACGGGGGATGTGAAATACATAATACGGTTAAGTCGATGAAAATCAATCATCAAAGCATCCCGTTTGATCAAAAGCCTTATGATAAGGATGAATCTCATCCATTTTACAGATACGATCCCGATCAGTGCATACTTTGCGGAAGATGTGTGGAAGCATGTCAGGACGTCCAGGTTACTGAAACCCTTACTATTGATTGGGAGCGGGATAGACCAAGGGTTATCTGGGATAATGATGTGCCAATTAACGAGTCCTCCTGCGTTTCCTGTGGACACTGCTCTACGGTTTGTCCATGTAATGCCATGATGGAAAAGGGAATGGAGGGGGAAGCAGGATTTCTGACTGGCATTGCTAAAAACACCCTTCGTCCAATGATTGAAATCACTAAAAATGTTGAAACGGGATATGGATCCATCCTGGCTATATCTGATATGGAAGCGGCAATGCGGGAAGAGAAAATTAAAAAGACCAAAACAGTCTGCACCTATTGCGGTGTCGGCTGCAGCTTTGATGTATGGACAAAGGGCCGAGAAATACTGAAGGTGGAGCCTCAGGCAGAAGCACCTGCCAACGGAATCTCTACATGTGTTAAAGGGAAATTTGGCTGGGACTTTGTGAATAGTGAGGAACGATTAACGAAGCCGCTAATCAGGGAAGGTGATTCATTCCGTGAAGCAGAATGGGAAGAAGCATTGGAAATGATTACACGAAAATTCTCAGAAATTAAGGAACAGCATGGCCCAGATGCATTGAGCTTTATTACCTCATCTAAATGTACCAATGAGGAATCATATTTAATGCAGAAACTTGGCAGGGCAGTCATAGGGACAAATAATATCGATAACTGTTCAAGATATTGCCAGACCCCTGCAACTGTAGGGTTATTCCGAACTGTGGGATATGGAGGGGATGCTGGTTCAATCGAAGATATTAAAAACTCTGAATTAGTGCTGATTATTGGTTCAAATACGTCTGAATCCCATCCTGTGCTTTCTACCAGGGTGAAGCGATCCCAGAAACTAAACGGCCAAAAAGTAATTGTAGCTGACTTAAGGGAACATGAAATGGCAGAGCGGTCTGATCTGTTTGTGCGTCCTCGTGCGGGTACGGATATGGTATGGCTTTCTGCCATTACCAAATATATTATCGACCAGGGTTGGGCGGATGAGAAGTTTCTGAAGGAAAAAGTAAATGGCCTTGAAGAATTTGTATCAAACCTGGAGAAATATACGCTTGAATTTGCAGAAGAAACAACCGGGATCTCCAAAGGCAATTTAATCAAAATGGCAGAAATGATTCATGAAGCCAATAGTGTTTCTGCATTATGGGCAATGGGTGTCACACAGCATCTTGGAGGCAGTGATACAAGTACAGCTATTTCAAATCTGCTTCTTGTAACAGGCAATTACGCTAAACCTGGCGCAGGTGCCTATCCTTTAAGGGGCCACAACAATGTGCAGGGGGCAGGTGATTTTGGAAGCAGCCCAGATAATTTGCCTGGTTATCAAAAGGTTTCAGACCCTGATGTGAGAAGGAAATTTGAAAATGCTTGGGGAGCAAAGCTTCCGGAAAAGGCAGGATTGAATAATCACGAAATGGTAGAAGGAATTCATGAAGGCAAGCTGAAAGCAATGTATCTGAAGGGTGAAGATATGGGGCTTGTGGATTCAAATATCAATTATGTGCAGGCTGCTTTTGAAAAGCTTGATTTCTTTGTGGTGCAGGACATTTTCCTTTCCCGTACAGCTGAGTTTGCCGATGTAGTGCTTCCTGCAAGTCCAAGTTTGGAAAAGGAAGGAACGTTTACAAACACAGAGAGGAGAATTCAACGTCTTTACCAGGCGTTCGAGCCGCTTGGGGATTCGAAGCCGGATTGGCAGATTATCATTGAAGTGGCTAATCGGCTGGGAGCGGGCTGGACATATACGCACCCAAGTGAAGTAATGGAAGAAGCAGCTGGACTTATGCCACTATACGCAGGAGTTACTTATGATAGATTGGAAGGATACAATAGTCTGCAGTGGCCGGTGGCTGAGGATGGAACGGACAGTCCTCTCCTCTACACGGAAGGCTTTCCTTTCCCGGATGGCAAGGCAAGACTCTTTCCAGTAGATTGGACTCCTGCTCTTGAATATCCAATGGAATATGATATTCATGTCAATAATGGGCGTCTTCTGGAGCACTTCCATGAAGGCAATATGACCTACAAGTCAAAAGGAATCAGCTCGAAAACACCAGAAGTTTTCCTGGAGGTATCACCTGAACTAGCCGAAGAACGAGGGTTGAAAGACGGTACACTTGTTCGTTTGACATCGCCATATGGCAATGTGAAAGTAAAGTGCCATATAACGGATAGGGTTAAAGGGAAGGAAGTTTACCTTCCTATGAATGACAGAGGCGAAGCCGCCATAAATTTATTAACAAGCAGTTATGCCGACAAGGATACCGATACACCGGCATATAAGGAAACGAAAGTAAAGCTTGAAATCCTGAGTGAAGAAGGAAGCAATCCGCTTCCTAGAATTAATCACCGCTATGGCAATCCGCAGCCGCAAATTGGTGTAAATGTTGAAAAGAAATGGGCAAGAAAAGATTATATCTTCCCTGGAGAAATGGTGAAAAAGGAGCGGAAGCAGCATGGCTAAAGCGATTAATAGCATCAAGCGTTTTGAGTTAACCCCCGAGGATAAACGAAAAAAAGACCTGGAAGAAGTGGAGAATGCCCTGATCGAAAATAAGGAACCTATTCTTGAGCTTCTTACAGCTGTCGGACATATGCATGATCGGGGAGTACTCTCATGATTGAATGGACTATTTGGACAGGGAGATAAAGTATGACATGTACTTGTTAAAGCAGTAGATAAACCGGAAGCTACCACTACAATCAAAAACC